>JAGRLX010000440.1 GCA_020441605.1 Alphaproteobacteria bacterium | reverse complement strand
GTGGATGGGCGGCTTCGTGCCGCTGGGCTACCGTGTCGAGAACCGCAAGCTGGTCATCCACGAACCCGAGGCCACCACGGTCCGCATGATCTTCGACCGCTTCGTCAGGGTCGGCTCCGCCACTGTGTTGGCTCGGGACCTGGCCAAGGATAATGTCCGCAGCCGGAGTGGCAGGCTGGTCGACAAGGGTTTCCTCTACAAGCTGTTCAACAACCGGGTTTACATCGGCGAGGCAGTGCACAAGGGAACGAGCTATCCTGGCGAGCACGAAGCCATCATCAGCCGCGCCCTTTGGGACAAAGTGCACAGCATCTTGCAGGAAAGTCCCAGAATACGGGCCGCCTACACCCGAGCGCAAACTCCAGCGCTGCTTAAGGGGTTGATCTTCGGCCCAACCGGCTGCGCCATGTCGCCCACCCATACCAAGCGGCGTGGCAAGCTCTATCGTTACTACGTCAGCCAATCCGTGTTGAAACGCGGACCCGAGGCTTGTCCGGTGCGGCGGGTATCTGCTGCAGAAATAGAAAGCGCCGTCGTCGGCCATGTCCGTGGCACGTTGCAAACACCGGACATCGTGGTCGGCACATGGCGCGCGGCGCGAGAGCAGATCGACGGCTTGACGGAGTCGGAGGTTCGAGAGGCATTGGAGCACTTCGATCCGCTGTGGGACGAATTGTTCCCCGCCGAGCAGGCGCGGATCGTTCAATTGCTCGTCGAGCGGGTGGATGTCGGTACCGAAGGCATCGACATCAAACTCCGCGTCGATGGTTTGTCGGGCCTCTATCGCGAGATTGCGGGGGTCGCCAGCCGGACGAAACAAGCAGCATGACAGGTGCAAGCACACTTTCAAAGGATCGTCGCACGCTGACGGTTCGGGTGCCCTTTGCCATCAAGAAGCGCGGTGGACGGAAGTTGGTTGTTGCGCCGGCCGGCATGTCCTGGAGCCCGCCTGCGGCCCGCATCGACAACACCATGATCAAGGCCATCGCCCGCGCCCATCGTTGGAAGCGGCTTCTGGAGGGCGGCCACTACGCATCGGTCGCCGAACTGGCTGCCGCCGAGAAGATCAACGAATCATACGTATGTCGGATCCTACGGCTGACATTGCTGGCGCCAGACGTTGTCGAACAAATTCTTGCGGGTAGCCAGCCGCCGGAGTTGCATATGGACGCGGTTTTGAAGCCCTTTTCAGTGGTCTGGCAGGTGCAGCGCCGCGAACTCTTAATGAATTGACGCAACGGCGCTTGCCACCAAACTGCGCCCTACCCTAATCTGCGGCAATGAATCGTCGGCGAAGACACCCCCATTCGGAGGTGTCGGCGGTGCCGTCGAAATAAGCAGTTCAAGGCAGGGAAATGGAAGCCGCCGAGCGTACGATCAGCCAAATTCTCACTGAGCAAATCCGCTATGAAATCCCTGCCTACCAGCGCCCTTATTCCTGGGAAAAGGGCAACGTCGAACAACTGCTCGACGATATTTGGGAGGCATACGAAGCCAACGATTCCGAATACTTCATCGGATCGCTCATCACAATTGAGCGTGACAAAGGCCGACTCTATGACGTTGTCGACGGCCAACAGCGCCTCACAACCCTGAACCTCATATTTTCCCGGTTGCGCGATAGGGTTGACGAACCAGCAAAATCGGAATTGGGGCGGCGCGTACTGCCCCGCAATGCCCTCACAGGCGAGGAAGAGACACCACGGCTGACATTGCGCCACCGGGATCAGGCCTTCTTTCGGCGCTACGTATTAGCTGCGGATGCGATCTCCGAAGCGGTGCGCAAAGAGATCGCGAAGGAGCAGGACGCCCCGAAGCAACGCATCGTCGAAAATCTGGAAGCCATAGACACATTCATCTCTCAGCACGATCAGAAAACGCTCAAGCTCTTCGCAAATTTCCTACTCAGCAGGGTCTACGTGGTGTTCGTCACCACCGCTTCCTGGCAATCAGCCTACCGGTTGTTCAATGTTCTCAATGCCCGAGGCATGGCGTTGTCGAATGCTGACCTGATCAAAAACATGCTTTTCGCTCGTCTTGGCGGCAATTCGGCCCGCAGTGGCGATCTGGACGAGGCGTGGCTTGAGCTCGAGGAACAGATTGGCATTGAGCGGCTGGATCAATTTCTCGCGCACCATCGCAGCACGATCCTGGCCACAAAGGCCAGGAAGACACTGCACGAAGAGTTTGAACCTCTCATCGAGTCAGCGGCGACCCCATTTTCGTTCCTCGAGGAGTTGAATACATCAGCTCGCAATTACCTTCGCATTCTCAAGAATGAATTTGAGCTACCTGGTGCTCGTCGAGCCATCCGGTCGCTCGGCCGCGTTGCCTTCGAAGAGTGGATTCCCCCGCTTCTAGCGTTCCTTAACACACCCGCCGCCGACATGTCCGAGGGAGAATTTATCGACCTCCTGGAACGGATCACCTATCAGAACTGGATTCGGCGGCTTGCGTTCACAGCGCGCCTCACCGTGTATTTCCAGCTCATCACGGCCATCCGCGCAGGAAAATCAGCAGACGAGGTACGCGGAATTTTCCGGGCGAATGCCAACGACGAAGAGTTTCATGTTCTTCTCGATGGCGAGGTCTACGGGCGGCCATTTGCCCAAGCGGTCTTGCTTCGATTGGAAGAGTCCGATCAAGACGAGTCGGTGACGAAGGACTTCGGTGGGAAGATCACCATTGAACATGTACTGCCGCAGTCCCTGAAAGATGCCTACTGGCAGGAGCGTTTCAGTGAAGAAGATCATCGGCTATGGCTGCATCGCCTGGGCAACCTCGCGCTTCTCGCCGGCATCAAGAACTACAAGGCTCAGTCATTTCCCTTCGAGCGAAAGAAGAAGATATATTCAGAGCGCAACAACCGAGTGTCTTTCGACACGACAAAGCCGATTCTCGCTGCTGACAACTGGACCAAAGATCTGTTGGCCGCACGCCAGGCAGACCTCGTTGGCCGGGCGCAACGGATATGGTCCGTCAATGCGTGACCTACTGACAGTGTTGGCCATCTTACCCGTTCTTCTTTTTCGTCCCCGGGCCGAATGAGACTATGCCATGAGTATGAATGAGGCCGACACGCGTTATCACCTAATCGACCCCGTTCTCCGGTCCAAGGGCTATGTCAGCCGAGACCAGGTTACCCTGGAGACTGTACTCACCCCGGCGCCGGTCGAGCCTACAGGGCCAAAGGGGTGCAGGCGGAAAGGTCCGGGGCGCACAGACTATCTCCTGTGCGTCCAGATCGGCGACATGCCGAAGTCGATGCCCATCGCCGTCCTTGAGGCAAAGAAGGAGGGTGACGATCCCCTCAAGGGCATGCAGCAAGCCAAGGCCTATGCCGATTGCGAGCGGTATGAGGTCAAATACGTCTTCTCGACCAATGGCCATCGCTACGGGGAGTACGACTGCTTCTCAAGC
>JAGRLX010000090.1 GCA_020441605.1 Alphaproteobacteria bacterium | reverse complement strand
GGGGTCACAAGTTCGATCCTTGTACCGCCCACCACTTAAGCCACTGAAATAAAAAACGGAAAAATGGGTTGTCCCAAAGATGGCCCTTGCCGGGCTTTTGTCTTGGGTGACCACCATGTCACCAGTTTGGGAGCATCGGAAGTCGGTGGCCGGGAATGTGTCCCGGTTTGCGAGCCGGGGCCCGTCACGGCCGACTCTGCCCCCGTTGGGTCTCCGCTGTTGCCCCTGACGCTTCGGAAAGACGACTGATCTAGATGGTGTTGCCCAAGAAATTGGGGCCTCTATGGGGCGATGATCGTTTGGCCAGCCCCCCCGAGGGTGATCGGCCTCGCAGGATCCCGTAGGTGGCCGACGCGGTAGTCGATGAGGGCACTGGCGCGCGTGGCCATGTGCGCACGGAACCACGGGACAAGCCTGGCGGTTTCCGCGAGCAACACTGAAGATCCGCATGTAGACAGCCTGGCCGCAAGCAAACCTGCGCCGATCTCCGGACGATTGCTACTGCTCCGGCGCCAGCACGGTCGCTCTCGCCGAGGACTTGGGATCAGGTGGCTTCGTCAAACTGTCTGCCAGTAGAATGGCGGGTCCGACAATCCCGTCACTTCGCGGCGGAAGCCTTGCGCCACCTGGCCACGGTCCTCGTCGAACTCCTCCGCATAGCGGCGTCCCGACCAGACGGCGGCGGCGATGGTTCCGGGAGCCAGCGCGTCACCGATGAGCGCCACCGACTTCAGGCCGGCACCGGCCCATTGATCGCGATGCGCGTGCAGTTCCCGCGACAACTCACTGTGTGGAAGGCGTGCCGTCACCATCACGATGGAACATGGTTCGAGAACCGTCTCCTTGCCTGTGAAGATGCAGCCGATCCCGACCTGCCCATCCTGGGCGCGGCGCAATTCGTGATGGCCGATGATATGCACACCCAGATTCATCAACCGGCCCTGAACGAAATGCTGCTCCATGGTCATCCGCATCCAGGTGGAAGCTTCTGATGCGGGCGTCACCAGAGACACGGCATGGCCTTCTTTCACCAGCAGCTCCGCCAGCACGCCGCCCATGTAGTAATGGTCGTCGTCGTAGATCGCCACCTTGTTGTGGCGCGGCCGCTTGCCTGTCATGAGATCATCGGGCGACAATATGTCTGCGCTACCCACAGCGGCAAACGGCTGCAGGAGCCTCCGGGCGACGCCGTCGCGGCGCCATGACGAGCCGGTGGCGATGGCGACGTGCTCGTAGCCGAAGGATAGGATGTCCGCGGCGGTGAGATCGCTTTCACGATAGACCGAAATGTTCGAGGCGCGCTCGATCTGGCCCAACCGGTAACTTGCCACGCGCTCCCAGGCCGAGAGGCCTGGCAATTTCCGCTCGCGCGACACGCGGCCCCCGAGCTCCCGCGTCTTCTCGGCGAGCGCCACTTCATAGCCACGCCGGCCGAGCATCATCGCCGCCTCCAGGCCCGCGGGGCCTGCACCGACAACCAGGACCCGTGTGGACTTGGCGGCTGGCCGAATCTTCTCGGGGTGCCAGCCGCGCCGCCATTCGTCGCCCATAGAGGGATTCTGCGTGCAGCGCATGGGCGACATGGTGAAGTCACCCGAGACGCAGATGTTGCAACCGATGCATTCGCGAATGTCGTCGAGCCGCCCCTCCTCGATCTTGCGCGGCAGGTAGGGATCGGCAATTGAGGGCCGTGCAGCGCCAATGAGGTCGAGCACACCGTCGCGGACCAGTTTCACCATGAGATCGGGCGATGTGTAACGCCCGACATTGACCACCGGCTTGCTGGTGAGCTGCTTGATGCCCTTGATGAAGGGCAGCTGGTAGCCTTCCTCGGCAAAGCGCGAGGTCTGGCTGTCGTTGTCCCAGCCGGAAAGCGCCAGATCCCAGAGGTCGGGAAGCTCGGCCAGATGGCCGATGATGTCGCGGGCTTCGGCGGCGTGAATGCCTTCCTCGCCGATCAGCTCGTCGACCGAGATGCGGCACGGCACGGCACAGGTGTCGCCCACCGCGTCCTTGGTTTCTTCGATCAGTTCCTTGAGCAGCCGTGCGCGGTTTTCAAGACTTCCGCCATATTCGTCACTGCGCGTGTTGAAGCGCCTGGACAGGAAATACATGGGCAGGCCGAACAGTTTGCCAGCATAGACATAGATGATGTCGAAACCGGCCCGCTTGGCTCGAAGTGCGGCGTCGCGGTGCCACTTGCGGAAGTCGCGGAGGTCCTGCTTGTCCATGGCGCGAACCTGCACCGGATCGCTGAAATAGCTGTAGACCGGCAGATCGGCGGGACCCAGCGGTATCTCACGGGAGTAGAGATTGGGCGCATTCATGCTGTTGTGGGCGAGCTGCAGACCGGCCAGTGCGCCCTTGGACTTCACGGCTTCGGCGATCCGCGCCAGCATCGGAATGTCCTGATCGTCCCAGATGCGGAGTTCGATGAAGGGCGCGATGTCGCCGGTGGGATGGATCTCGACCTGCTCGGTGCAGACCACGCCCCAGCCGCCCTCGGCCTTGATTGCCCGCATGGTCGCCAGCGCCGTGGCGTCACGGTACCCCATGCCATTGCAATGGGGCACCTGGTAGAACCGATTCCGCGTCGTAACAGGGCCGATGCGGACGGGTTCGAACAGGATGTCGTAACGGGGATCGCGGGTCATGGATCAGTTCCCTGATGGCTGAGGCCGGTGAAAGCTAGCCTTTGTTGGACGGGCGGCGCAACGCGCGTGACATGTTGCCCCAAAAAAAATTCTTTTCGACAACCGCCAAGCCATGCTCCTATGTGTCAGCGAGGCAGGGGTGCTGACAAGGCCGAAAAAGACTGCCCGTCAAAAACAATGGGCGCTTGAGCAGAGGGAAGAACAAGATGAAAGCCACGACGTTTCTGAAATTCGCAATGGGTGCTGCCGCAGCCGCCATGATTGCCGCTGCGGCACCGGCCAATGCCGGCGAGATGCGACTCGGCATGACCACCTGGGTGGGTTATGGGCCGATGTTTCTCGCCCGCGACAAGGGCTTCTTCAAGGAAAACGGCCTCGACGTCGATCTACGGATCATCGAGGATGCGGCACTCTACATGGCTGCGGTCGCTGCCGGTGAGCTCGACGGCAATGCCTCCACCATCGACGAGATCATGAAGTACCGTTCCGAGGATTTCTGCTTCAAGACCGTCGTGGCGCTGGACGACAGCCATGGCGGCGACGGCGTGCTGGTGCGCGATGACGTCAACTCGCTGAAGGACCTCAAGGGCAAGCAGGTCGGGATGAATCTCGGCTCCGTGTCGCAGTTCTGGTTCAACATCCTGCTCAGCCGCGAAGGCATGACCGAGGCCGATCTCGAGATCACCAACATGACCGCCGACGATGCGGCGGCGGCCTTCATTGCCGGACAAATTCCTGCGGCGGTCACCTGGGAGCCCCATCTCTCGCTGGTGCGGACCAAGAAGCAGGGCAAGGTGCTGATCGACAGTTCGGAGACCCCAGGCCTGATCGTCGATGTCGTCGACCTCACCTGCGACTACATCGAGAAGAACCCGAAGGACGTCGAGGCCTTCGTTAAGGGTCTCTACAAGGCGGTCGAGTTCATCAAGACCAACCAGGAGGAAGCCTACGCCATCATGGCCAAGGGCGTGGGCGGCTATCTGGAAAATCCGGCCGATTTCGCCGAAGCTGCCAAGGGTGTGCGTTTCTACGACAAGGCGCGCAACATCGAATTTTTCGGCAGTGCCGAGAAGGGCGAAGCGCTCGATCTCATCAATATGGGTAACAAGATCTGGGGCGGTTTCCAGAAGATGAAGATGGACGTCAACTACGGCAATCTCGTCGATCTCGACTATCTCGATCCGAAGTGACGACTCAGGTCTGACGACATGTTCAACGATCCGCGGGCGCTATCCCCGCGGATCGTCCATGCGAACTTCCAAGGCAACAGGTACTCATGACAACCGGTCCTTCGACCTGGCAGAAGGTGTTCACCCCTTTCACCGACATTCCTCGCAACCTGGGCCTCGCAGCTGCTCTCCTGGTGTGGGCGCTGGTCATCGGCGCCTGGGCGCTGGTGACCTATGGCGGTTTCGTTGCCGACATGTTTCTTCCCGTGCCCGATGCCGTGGTGACGCGGGGGATGAAGCTCGCCGGCGACGGTTCGCTCTGGGTGCATCTGTGGTCCAGCGTTCAGGTCGTGCTGCTGGGCTTCATCGTCTCGGCGGCGATTGCGATCCCGCTCGGCCTTTACATGGGCACCTACAACATCGTGCGCGCCGCGCTCGAACCGCTGGTGAACTTCATCCGTTACCTGCCGGTCACCTCGCTCGTGCCGCTGTTCATCCTGTGGATCGGCATCGGGATCGAACAGCGGGTGACGGTCATCTTCTTCGGTACCTTCTTCCAGCAGCTGGTGATGATTGCCGATGAGAGCCGCGGGGTCTCGCGCGACCTGGTCAACGCTTCCTATACGCTCGGAACGAAGCGCAGCGAAGTCGTCTGGCATGTGATATTTCCGGCGGCATTGCCGGGCATCATCGATACGCTCCGGGTGACGATGGGCTGGGCCTGGACCTATCTGGTGGTGGCTGAACTGGTTGCCGCCCAAAGCGGGCTCGGCTATCTGTCTCTCAAGGCGATGCGTGGTTTTCAGGTCGACATCATCTTCCTGGCGATCGCCCTCATCGGCCTGCTTGGCCTCATCTCCGACCTGTCGTTCCGCCTGATCAGGCGGTTCGTCACACCATGGGCACAATGAGATGACGTCCGAACAAGTCTCCAAAGGCAGCCTGTCGGTTCGCGGCGTGAGCCTCACCTATGGCACCGGGGCAAAGGCGGTCAAGGCCCTGGACGAAATCAGCTTCGACATCAAGCCCAACGCCTTCACGGTGATCGTCGGTCCGTCCGGCTGCGGCAAGTCGAGCCTGCTCTATCTGGCTGCGGGGCTCCATCAGGTGACCGGCGGCGAAATCCGGGTGAATGGCCATCGGGTCGAAGGCCCAGGCCCCGACCGTGGCATGGTATTCCAGTCGTACACACTGTTCCCCTGGCTCACGGTGCGCAAGAACGTTGAATATGGTCTTCGCCGCAAGTCGATCAGCGCCGGCGAGCGCCGGTCCATCTCCGACCGGTATCTCAAGGAGGTGCGGCTCACCGGTTTCGAGGATCACTATCCCAAACAGCTGTCCGGCGGCATGATGCAGCGCGTGGCCATCGCCCGGGCGCTGGCCAATGACCCCGACATCCTGCTGATGGACGAGCCTTTCGGCGCCCTGGACAGTCAGACCCGGCATACGATGCAGGGTTTGCTGCTGAGGGTTTGGGAACATTCGCACAAGACGGTGGCCTTCGTGACCCATGACATCGACGAGGCCATCCTGCTCGGCGACCGGGTGATCGTCATGACTGCCCGTCCGGGCCGCATCAAGGCCGACATTCCGATCACCATTCCTCGGCCGCGCGACCCGTCGATCGCGCTTGAGCCGGAATTCATCGCGCTCAAGCGGCGCATCATCAACGAATTGCGTGACGAGATCGACGAGGATCATTGATCATGGCCGATCTGTCACCGTTCGACCTTTCAGGGCGGCGGGCACTGGTAACCGGAGCGAGCCGTGGCATTGGTCGGGAGATCGCCGTCGCGCTGGCCCGCGCGGGCGCCGACGTGGCGGTGACGGCCCGCGATGCGGCGGACCTGGCCTCCTGCGTGACAGCCATCGAGGCGCTGGGCCGGACCGCCGTGCCGCTGGCGCTCGATGTGCGCGCAGTGGAGCAAATCAGCGAAGTGGTCGGAGCGGCCGCTCAGTTACTCGGCGGCCTCGACATCCTGGTCAACAATGCCGGGGTCGAAGAGGTAAGGCCGTCGCTCGATGTGACGGAAGACATCTGGGACAGGATCGTCGACACCAATCTCAAGGGGTCCTTCTTCTGCGCCCAAGCGGCGGCACGGATCATGGCCGCGGCGCAGGGAGGGGGGACCATCATCAATCTCTGCTCGCTTACATCGGAAGTCGGCATCCCGACCGCCGCGCCCTATGGCTCATCGAAGACAGGCCTGCTGGGCATGACGCGGGCGCTTGCCGCCGAATGGGCGCCGATCGGCATCCGGGTCAATGCCATCGCCCCCGGGTATTTCCGCACCGCCATGACCGAAGTGTTTTACGCCAGCGAGTCCTGGCAAGCCGCAATGCTCTCCAAGATCCCCATGGGCCGGTTCGGCAATCTCGCGGACCTCGACGGCATAGCGGTCTTTCTCGCCTCCGGCGCATCGGCCTACATCACCGGGCAGTGCTTCCCGGTCGATGGCGGCTTTCTCGCGTCGGTCTGAGGGATGGCCATGGCACGCCACTGCAATATCCATGATCTCGCCGTTCTCGACGGGCCCGGCCGGGCGGCATTGCTGAACCGCGCCGAGGCAGACACGGAGAGTCTCATTCCCCAGGTCATGCCGATCATCGAGGCGGTGCGCCGGGAGGGGGATGCGGCCCTTATCCGCTTCGCCAGGGAGTTCGATGGCGTCGATATTGCGCCCGGCGCGATCAAAGCCAGCGATGCGGAGTTCGACGCCGCATTTGCCGCGGTCGCGCCCGAGGTCATTGCGGCGATCGAATATGCCATCGGCAACATCCGGACGTTCCATGAGGAGCAGAAGCCGGATGCCATGTGGTTCAAGGAGGTGCGGCCCGGCGCCTTTGCCGGCGACCGGGTGACACCCGTGCGTTCTGCGGCCCTCTATGTTCCGCGCGGCAAGGGCTCGTTTCCATCGGTCACGATGATGACTTCGGTGCCGGCGGTCATTGCCGGGGTGCCGCAAATCGCCATCGTCACGCCGCCCTCGCCGGATGGCGGGGTCGATGCAGCGACACTGGTGGCCGCCCGGCTTGCCGGTGTAACCACCGTCTACAAGTGCGGCGGGGCACAGGCCGTCGCCGCCGTCGCCTATGGCACCGAGACGGTAGGCAAGGCTATCAAGCTCGCCGGGCCGGGAAGCCCGTGGGTGGCTGCCGCCAAGCGGATATTGTCGGGCGTGCTCGATACAGGTCTGCCGGCCGGGCCATCGGAGGCCATCATCTTCGCCGATGGCACCGTCGACGGCAGGCTGGCCGCCCTCGATCTTCTGATCGAGGCCGAGCATGGGCCGGACAGTTCGGCCTATCTCGTCACCCATGATCGCGCGGTTGCCGCGGCCGCCCATGATGCATTACCCGGCCTCTGGGCCGACATGACAGCACAGCGGGCGGCGTTTTCGCGAACAGTGCTCCAGGGTGCGCGTGGCGGCATCGTGCTCACCCGTTCACTGGCGGAGAGCTATGACTTCATCAATGATTATGCGCCGGAACATCTCGAGATCCAGTCGATGGCAGCCTTCGACCATCTCGGCCATATCACCGAGGCGGCGGAGATCCTGCTGGGGCCGCATACGCCCGTCGCTCTCGCCAATTTCGTGCTAGGTCCCAATGCGGTTCTGCCGACCAGCCGCTGGGCCAGAAGCTGCGGACCACTTTCGGTGCATGACTTCATGAAGCGGTCGTCCATCGGTTATGTGACGGCACCGGCCTATGCGGAACTGGCGCAGCATGCCCGGGCACTGGCCCGCTACGAGGGCTTCAGTTCACATGAAAATGCCGTGTCCGAGCGCCGCGATACGTGGATCAAGCCATGAAGGCGGTGCGTCTTTACGCCAAGGATGACCTCAGAGTGGAAGAGATGGCCGCGCCCGGCGAGCCGGGACCGGGCTCCGTGCGGATCAAGGTGGGTGCCGCAGGGATCTGCGGTTCCGATCTTCACAACTTCCGCACCGGCCAGTGGATCACCCGCAGCCCGTCAGTGGCGGGCCACGAGTTCATGGGGCAGGTCGATGCGATCGGGGCGGGGGTTGACGATCTGGCGGCCGGCGATCGGGTTGTGGCCGATTCCCGCTTTTGGTGTGGCGACTGCCCGGCATGCCGGGCCGGCGATCATCATCTCTGCGCCACGCTCGGCTTTGTTGGCGAGGCTTGCGACGGTGGCTTCGCAGAAGAGGTAACCTTGCCGCGGCGGCTGCTACATCGCCTGCCATCCGGCATACCGGATGCCGTCGCCGCCATGGCGGAACCCTTCGCCGTCGCGCTTCATGCCGTTGCGCGGCTCAGGGCACCGACCAATGCGCCGGTATTGATCGCCGGTTGCGGCCCGATTGGCGGGCTGGCGGCGCTGGCGCTAACAGAACTGGGATACGGCCAGATACACGTCGCAGATCGCAACGCGCGCCGGCTCGAACGCGTCTGCGCGGTCACCGGGGCCCGGCCTGTGGCTCTCGAGCGAGGAGCCGCTGCCAGCGGCGCGCTTTTCGCCATCGAGGCGACGGGAAGCGTTGCGGCGTTGGCGGCGCTCATCGATTGTATGGGCAGCGGCGGACTCATAGCTCTCGTCGGCATCTCCCATGGCAAGCTCGACCTCGACCCGAACCTGCTGGTCGAGCGTGAGCTGGGCCTCATCGGGTGCCATGCCTTCCGTGATGAAATGCCCACGGCCATCGCCATGCTGGCGGCCTGCGCCCCCCGTGCCCGGCGGCTGATCGATCGGGAGATCAAACTCGCAGACGTGCCGGAGGCGTACCGGCGGCTGATCGCCGGCGAAGCCGAAGGCCTCAAGACCATCATCGTTCCCTGAGCCGAAGTCGAAGCCTGGGAATGACGGTCACCGTGGGTTGCACCCGAATTTACAACTCGAAGCAACTCGTGATCAGACCAGGCCGATTGAGTGTCACCTGGCCTGGTCAAGCCTGTCGGCAATCACATCGGCAATCGCGAGTGACGACGTCAGTCCGGGTGATTCGATGCCGAACAGGTTCACGAGACCGATTATGCCGTGTTCTGACGCATCCTGAATCTTGAAATCCGCGAATCCCACATCCGGTCCATGGATCTTCGGACGGATGCCACAGTAGCTCGGACTGAGGACATGATCGCTGACCCCTGGCCAATAGGACTTGACTGCCGCCGCGAAGGCCACTTCCAAGTGATCGGGGAGGGCGTAGTCGAATCTATCGATCCATTCGATATTCGGGCCAAATCGCACAGCGCCGGCGAGGTCGAGTGTGGCGTGGATGCCCAGGGCGCCCGAGACGGGGACGGGATAGATCAAGTGTTTGAAGGGTGACTTTCCCGGAAGGCTGCAATAGCTGCCCTTGGCAAGGAAACGGGGAGGCAGGGCACGGGTTGGAAAGCCCGCGATTGCGGCAGCCGCAGCGTGCGCGCCATGGCCGGCGCAGTTGATGAGATATCGGCTGGTGATCTCGATCGACTGACCATCTTCACCATCGGCCGAGACCACAAAGGCGTCGCTCTGCATTTTCGCACCGGAGAAATCGGTTCGAAATGCGAAGTCTGTCCCGAGAGCCTCGGCTTCTCCCTGCAACGCAAGCATATAGGCCTGTGCGTCGACGATGCCTGTCGAGGGGGAGAACAGCGCGCGGGTGCAGCGTAACTCGGGTTCCAGAGCCGCGACCTCCGCTGCCGAGAGCCACTGCAGATCGTCAACGCCGTTGGCCTGCGCCAACGCCAGGATGGATGCGAGCTTCGCCTCTTCCTCCAGAGACGTTGCCGCTATAATCTTGCCGAGCCGCCTGGTCTCAACCCCGTGTGACGCGCAATAGTCATAAAGCTGCCGGCGACCGTCGACGCAGAGCTTCGCTTTGAGGCTTCCTTGCGGATAGTAGATGCCGGCGTGGATTACCTCTGAGTTCCGGGATGACGTTTCCGCTCCCGCACGGTCGGCCTTCTCCAGGACAACCACGCTCGATCCCGTGCGGGCCAGCGCACGCGCTGCGGCGAGACCGATGACGCCGGCTCCTACGACAACGGCATCGAAATCCAATTCCATCAGGTCGCCGTGCTGGCCGGGCTTCCTTCCGCTTCCTGTACGAGGACGAAGAAATCCCTTTGTCCGAGTCCCTTGTCGGCTGCGGCTTGATAGGCCTGCCTGACCATGTGACCCATTGGCTGGGACATGCCGAGTTGCGCGCCGGACGAGAGGAACAGATCGACATCCTTCTTCAGCATGTCCAGTGTCGCGGCAGGCGTGTAGTCGCCGCTGATGATCATGTTCTTCTTGTAGCCGATGAGCGGTGAAGCCACGGCGCTTTGGGTGATGACCTCCAGCATGGACTCGCGCGTGAGGCCACCTTTCAATCCGAAAGCGAGTGCTTCGCCGAGCAGGACGGAGGTTGCCGCGACCATGCTGTTGATGGCAAGTTTCAAGAAGCGGGCTTCCTCGGCTTCGCCAAGATGGAAAGCCGCTTTGGTGAATGCGCCGAAGACCTCTGACATGGTGTCGAAGGTGGGGCGCGGGCCGGAGACGAGAGCGGTGAGCGTGCCCGCTTCGGCCATCATGGTCGAGCCAGAGACGGGGGCGCGCAGATAGGCTGCATCCTTTCCCAGGCAGGACGCGACACGCGCCGAGACCGATGGCGACACGGTACTCATGTCGATCAACACCGCCTTTGCCGCAAGTGCCGTCTTGAAGGTCGCATCCAGCACCACCTCGGCGAGTGCCTCATCATCGGGCACGCAGGTGAACACGACGTCCGCATCGCCGATGAGCGATGGCACGGCGGAATCCACGGCGAAGCCCAGACTGGCCAGCTTCCCGGCCTGCTCCGGCCGGCGCGCCAATATGCGGACATCATGGCCAGCAGCTTTCAGTCGCTGGCAGATGGGCAATCCCATCTTTCCTGCCCCAATCCAGGCAATCTTCAAGCTTGTCATCAGGCGACCTTTCCGTTCTCTTGTGCGGCGGCAAGACGTGCGAGCCTGGCTTTTTCGCGTGCCGCAAATGTACGTTCGCTCATGCGGTCGAGGAGCTCGATCATCTCCTTCAGCCTCTCTCGGGCAATGCCCTGGGTGATAAACACTATGCGGGTGCGCTGGTCGGCGCTGGGCCAGGTGTCGAGCCAGGTCATGCTGTGCAGCAGATGTTGTGCCCCTTGGATGACGGCGGGCTTGCCAGGCTCGTCGCTGATGTTGACGAGGCCTTTGACGCGCAGCAGGCTGGGGCCGAGGTTCTGCTGGATGCCATCGAGCAAGAACTGCAGTTCTTCGCGCGACAAGGGCTTGCTGCGTGTGAGGACGAAACTCTCGATGCCCCGCGCCGCAAGATGACCCGGCATCGGTTGATCCGCCACCGCATCGGGTTGGCGCAGGTTGCCGGAATAGGCGTCGTAACTGGCCAGGGACAGCCAGTTGGTGGGATCCGCCTTCGGGTTCGCAGCGTCGAACCCGCCCTGCATCAACAGGGGCGCAACCGCCGGCAACGCATAATCGATCTTCGCGATCTCTGCGGCGGGATTGATGGCGCGCAAATCGGCGAACAGGGCGTCGACCTCGACATTTTCAGCCAGATCGAGCTTCGACACCAGGATCGTGTCGGCCAGGGCCACTTGCCGCACCGCCTCGTCATGGGATTCTGCCGTGGCGTGCCAGTTCACTGCATCGACGACGGTTATGACATTGGCAACACGATACAGGCCATCGAGCGTGGGCTCCGACAGGAAGGCCTGGATCACCGGTCCCGGTTCGGCCAATCCCGTCGTCTCGATCACCACATTGTTGAAGTCCGGCAGGCGACCCGCCTGCCGGTCATGGAAGAGGTTATTCAATGTGCTGACGAGATCGCTCCTGACCGTGCAGCACAGGCAGCCGTTCTCAAGCACGATGACGGCATCGTTGCTGCTGGTATAGAGCTGATGATCGAGCCCGACCTCGCCGAACTCGTTGACCACGACAACCGTCCTGGAGAGTTCCGGTGACTTCAGCCCCGCATTGATCAGCGTGGTCTTGCCGCTGCCGAGAAATCCGGTGACGAGCGTGACAGGAATGCGTTGACGTGGGTCAGAGCTTGCGGACATCCGTGTTGGTCTATCAGAAAACCTCGCAGCCCGGCAAACCGCAGGAGATCAGGTGATCCGAGGGGAAGTTGGTGATGATCTCGCAGCCATCCTTGGTGACCACGACCTCTTCCTCGATGCGGGCGGCCCCCGAACCATCCTCCGAGCCCTTCCAGGT
>JAGRLX010000089.1 GCA_020441605.1 Alphaproteobacteria bacterium | reverse complement strand
CGCCTGCCACGGGCAGATGTATGTCATCAACACCCTGATCAAGCACGGCAGCGCCGAACAGAAGGCGAAATATCTTCCGCCCATCGCGGCGGGCGAGCTGCGGCTCCAGTCGATGGGCGTGACCGAGCCCACCACCGGATCCGACACCACCAAGATCAAGACCGTCGCCGTGAAGAAGGGCGACAAATGGGTGGTCAACGGCCAGAAGGTCTGGATCAGCCGGGTGCAGCATTCGGACCTGATGATCCTGTTGGCGCGCACCACGCCGGTCGACCAGGTCAAGAAGCCTTCGGACGGCATGTCGATCTTCATCGTCGACCTGCGCGAAGCCATTGGCAACGGCCTGACCGTCAAACCGATCCGCAACATGGTCAACCATGAGACCAACGAGCTGTTCTTCGACAACCTCGAAATCCCGGCCGAGAACCTGATCGGGACAGAGGGTCAGGGCTTCAAGCACCTGCTGTCGGGCTTGAATGCCGAGCGCGTGCTGATCGCCGCCGAATGCATCGGGGATGGCTACTGGTTCACCGATCGGGTGACCTCCTATGTCAACGAGCGCGTGGTCTTTGGCCGCCCCATCGGTCAGAATCAGGGGGTGCAGTTCCCCATCGCCGAAAGCTTCATCGAGATCGAGGCGGCGAACCTGATGCGCTTCAAGGCCTGTGAACTCTACGATGCCGACCAGCCCTGCGGGGCCGAGGCGAACATGGCCAAATACCTGGCCGCCAAGGCAAGCTGGGAAGCCGCCAACGCCTGTATCCAGTTCCACGGCGGCTTTGGCTTTGCCCATGAATACGATGTGGAACGCAAGTTCCGCGAGACGCGTCTCTATCAGGTCGCGCCGATCTCGACGAACATGATCCTGTCCTATGTCGGCCAGCATGTGCTGGGCCTGCCGAGGTCGTTCTGATGGCGGGGTCTCTCCTCCCCCTCGCCGGGCTGAAGGTCGTCGCCATCGAACAGGCGGTGGCGGCGCCCTTCGCCTCGTCGCGGCTGGCGGATGCCGGCGCCGAGGTCATCAAGATCGAGCGGCCCGAGGGCGACTTCGCCCGGGGCTATGACGACGTCGCCAAGGGGCAGTCCAGCTATTTCGTTTGGCTCAACCGGGGCAAGACCTCGGTTACGCTTGACCTGGCTTCGGATGCCGGCAAAGCAGAACTCGCACGGCTCCTTGATGGCGCAGATGTCCTGATCCAGAACCTCAAACGCGGCGCTCTGGCAAAGCTCGGTTTCGGCTTCGACAGGCTGGCTCGCGACTGGCCGCGTTTGATCACCTGCTCGATCACCGGCTATGGCGAAGATGGCCCGATGGCCGATCGCAAGGCCTATGACCTGCTTATCCAGGCGGAATCGGGCCTGTGCTCGATCACCGGCGGGCCCGAAAGCCCGGCGCGCGTCGGGATCTCGATTGTCGATACGGCTACCGGGCAGACCGCCTATGCCGCGATCCTCGAGGCCCTGATCCGACGCGGCGTCACCGGCAAGGGCGCTAATATTTCGGTCTCGATGTTCGACGTCATGGCCGACTGGATGACGGTACCGCTGCTCAATCATGAGGGCGGCAAGACGCCGAAACGCATCGGCCTCGCACATGTCTCGATCGCACCCTACGGTGTGTTCACCGCCAAGGACGGTGACCAGATCCTGATCTCGGTACAAAGCGATCGCGAATGGAAGAAGCTTTGCACGGATTTCTTGGGCGACGCGGCGCTTGGCACCGATCCGCGGTTCGCGACCAATGTCGACCGGGTCGCGAACCGTTCGGATACCGACGCGACGGTCGCTGCTGGCTTTGCGCGAATGACCGGAGAGGAGGCCATCGCTGCGCTTCTCAAAGCCGATGTCGCCCTGGCGACCGTCAGCGACATGCAGAAACTGTCGTCCCATCCCCACCTGCGCAGGATCACGGTCAACACCCCGAATGGGCCTGTGTCGTTCCCTGCTCCGGCGCCGATATTCGAGGGTGAGAGCCGCGCATATGGCGCAGTTCCGGCCCTCAATCCAGTAGAGGAGAAAACCCCATGAAAGTTCTGGTGCCCGTGAAG
>JAGRLX010000088.1 GCA_020441605.1 Alphaproteobacteria bacterium | reverse complement strand
ATGAACGTGCTGCTGGCCGAGGCCAACGTTCCCTATGACGAGGTCTTCGAACTGGAGGACATCAATTCCGAGTTCGCCCAGGCAGATGTCGCCTTTGTAATCGGCGCCAATGACGTGACCAATCCGGCGGCGAAGGAAGACCCGGCCTCGCCGATCTACGGCATGCCGGTTCTGGAAGTGTGGAAAGCCAATACGGTGATGTTCATCAAGCGCGGCATGTCGTCGGGCTATGCCGGCATCGACAACACACTTTTCTGGCGCGACAATACCATGATGCTGTTCGGCGACGCCAAGAAGATGACGGAAGAGATCGTCAAGGCGATGTGATCAGATCGCGCGACGTCAGTGGGTGACGCCGCCGCCGATCTTCAGGCAGTTGGTCGCGACGCCATTGAAGATGGTGCCGGCTTCGGCAAAGATCTTGCCGCCCTGGTAGCAGCTGTACTTGGTCGGGCCGTTGACGACGCTGCTGCCCTCAATCCTGTTGAAGTAGATTGTCGCGTCGCGATTGGCTTCTAGGCCCTTACCGTTGCTGGCAATTGTCACCTGATCGAGTTCCGCCACGCCAGCGGTGACGCGCAGGGCCGTTCCGGCGTTGCCAGCAATGGTGGTATTGATGATGTAAAAGGAGTCGCCTGATTTCGTTTCAATTGCCACGTCCGCTGCGCCGGTGAACCGGGTGACGCCCGAACCGGACCCGAAGCCGCCTATCCGGCTCTGACAACCCCTGGCCGAGATCCCGGCCCGCCCGGATGGACCAATGATGACCTTGGCCGTCGGGGCATCGGATGAGATCGTCAGCTGGCCCTGCCAGCAGCCGATGGCCTGTCCGAAGGTGGTGCCCGCATTCTTGATGACGGTGGTGCGATCGGCCGAGGCGAAGATATAGGCCAACGAATTATTGCTGATCTCGACCGCGCTTTCCTTGCCTCCGGAGACGGTGCTGTTGCCTATGACGACAACCGAATTGGAATAGGCTTGAACCACGAGATTGGCCACCGTCGAGAGCAGGGTGCTGTCTTCGATCAAGACATGGGCCAGATCGCCGATCTGAACCAGCGCTCCGTCGCTGCCGCCATTGCTGACCACCGAGAAATTGCGCAGTTCGGCCTGCCCTTCGACCTTCAGTGCCGTCGGCTGTCCCGATGCCGGCTTGAGCACGGCTGAAGCCACGCCGTTGATTGTCACGATCATACCCTTGGGCACGTGGACTGATTCAGCGCAAGTCCCCGCTACATTCAGGATCAGGGGCTCGGCGAGCGTGGCGGCATCTATGGCCGCCTGGATCGAATTCGATGGACACACGACATTGACCGTTGCGGCGCTGGCACCGGCTGAATGTACGGCCAAGACACCAAGGGCGAAAGCCCCATAGATCATTGGGCGAGAAAGAGTTTTGGTCAGCATGTCCTTGTCCTGCCACGGTCGTTGTTCCTGCAAGGTCAGGATGTTATTACCGATGGGCGATCGGTGCAATCCGGCGTCTTGCGGACCACGGCCGGCCTGCGCATGCCGCCGCTGACCCTTCTGTCAGTCCAGTCCAGCTGGTGATTGACGTGCCGCGTCAAACCCGGTGACCTCCGCCACGTATTCGTCTAGATTTGACGCCACAAGCACGGGGGCTTGAGGCTAGGCATGACTGACACAACCACTGCGACACCGCTGGAACCACCACGGGTCTATCTCGTTCACATGATCGTTTTCACCATGGTGGTGGCGATCCTGGCGGCGATCCTGCTGCCGGGGCTGCAGTCGGCCTTCCTGACCAATCCCGGGCTCAATGGCGTGATCGTGGCAACACTGCTGCTCGGCATGTTCCATTCCTACCGCATGGTGGGACGTCTGTTTCCCGAGGTGCGGTGGCTCAATCGGTTCCGGGAATCGGAAGCGGCCGCCGATGCGATCCGGGCGCCGCGCCTACTGGGACCGATGGCAACCCTGCTGCGCAACCGGCAAAGCGCTGTCCTGTCACCGCTGTCCATGCGGTCGCTGCTGGACTCGCTTGCCTCGCGGCTGGACGAATCCCGCGATCTGTCGCGCTATCTCGTCGGGCTGCTGATCTTCCTGGGCCTTCTCGGCACCTTCTGGGGCCTGCTCGAAACCGTTACCTCGGTGGGCGATGCGATCAGGTCGCTGGATGTCACGTCATCGCAGTCGAGCACGGTGTTCGAAGAATTGAAGGCCGGTCTGGAGCGGCCGCTGGCGGGCATGGGCTTGTCCTTCTCGTCTTCGCTGTTCGGACTTGCCGGTTCCCTGATCCTGGGCTTTCTCGATCTCAAGGCGTCGCAGGCACAGAACCGCTTCTACAACGATCTCGAGGACTGGCTCTCCACCATTACGGACATCGCTGCCGGAGACGCGCCGGCTCAGACCGGAAGCGCGCCGCAGTTCCTGCGGCTGGAGTTGCAGTCTCTTCAGCGCAGTATTGAAAAGCTGAACCAGTCGCTCGACCAGGCCAGGACATCACCCGGCCAGTCGACGGTGTTGCCAAGCAATGGCGATTCCATCGAGCAGCTCGCCGATGCGGTGGCCAGTCTCGTCACCCAGATGCGCGAGGAGCAAAAGACCGTCCGGCAATGGGCGCAAAGCCAGCAGACCCAGCAGAATGAAATCCAGCGCCTGTTGATCCGCGCCACGGCGCAGACACCGCGTCCTGGCGGGCGGGGCCGGGTCGAGGAAGAGCGCTAGGGCCATGGCGCTTGCCGGTTCCCGCCGCCGCCGCTCGGAAGAAGCCCCCTATTGGCCGGGTTTCGTCGATGCCATGTCGAGCCTGTTGCTGGTCATCATCTTCTTGTTGTCGCTGTTCATGCTGGCCCAGTTTTTTCTCAGCCAGGAAATTCTGGGCAAGGACAC
>JAGRLX010000439.1 GCA_020441605.1 Alphaproteobacteria bacterium | reverse complement strand
GTATTGCCGAGGAAATCCGATCCAGCGGTGGCCAGGTGATCCATACCGAAACCGACGTTTCGTCGGAAGACAGCTGCGCCAAATGCGTCGATGCGACCGTGGAAGCCTTTGGCGGCCTCGATATCCTCATCAACAATGCCGCGATCTTCGCGGGCATGCGGCGCGAACCCTGGATGGAGATAGAACTCGCTTATTACCGCCGGTTTATGGCGGTGAATTTCGAAAGCGTGCTGCTCATGACCCGAGCCGCATTCCCCGCGCTGGTGTCGCGTGGCGGTGGCGCGATCGTAAATCAGTCATCCACCGCTGCCTACTATGCCGGCAACTACTATGGCTTGGCAAAATTGGGCGTAAACGGTCTGACCATCGCGCTGGCCAAGGAACTGGGGCCGCAGAAAATTCGCGTCAACGGTATCGCGCCAGGGCCGACGGATACTGAAGCAACCCGTACGTCGGTGCCGGCCGAACGGCTCCAGGGCATCGTCGATGCGTTGCCGCTGCGCCGGATGGGAGAAACTCAAGATATCGTCAATACGGTTCTCTTTCTTTGTTCTGATCAGGCCTCGTGGGTGACGGGCCAGACATGGTCGGTCGATGGTGGCCAGGCAATGCGGCCCTAGGCCGGCAAAGTAGGCCGTCATTCATCTCCGCAATGCGCACTCGCGTTGAGAACCGCGCGCCGGGTCATCACTTCCACCAGATGCGCACGATAGGGTTCATCGCCATGGATATCGCTGTTCATCTGTGACGGATCGGCGTGGAGCCCATCGAGCGCATTGACAGCAAAATTCTCTGTGAGGGCGTCTTCTGCCTCGATCCAGCGATAGGCGCCCTGTCGGCCGGCACCCGTCACGCCAACACGCACAAGGTCTCCAAAACGCGCCACAAATATGCCGGCAAGCGCAAATCGGGAGGCCGGGTGACGGAACTTTTTATAGGCGGCGGCGTCCGGCACCGGAAACTCCGCGCCAGTGACCAATGCCCCCTCGCCCAGCGCCGTTTCGAACACTCCCTGGAAAAAATCGTCCGCCTCGATATCGCCGCCGGTCGTGTTGATCGTCGCCCCTAGCGCAAGGCAGGCCGCGGGATAGCACGCCGCCGGATCAGCATTGGCGATGGATCCGCCCATGGTGCCGCGGGCTCGAACCATAGGATCCCCGATGCCGCCTGCCAGCCCGGCCAGTGCGGGAATAGCCGACTGCACCTTGGGCGAGGCAGCCACCTCCGCATGCCTGGCCATAGCGCCGATGGAAACTATATCGTGCGCCACTTCGATCCCCCTCAACTCATCGAGGTCGCGCAGGTCGATGA
Organism: Alphaproteobacteria bacterium; assembly: GCA_020441605.1. Next base: position 260 of record JAGRLX010000439.1, on the reverse strand, counting down.
TGTTGTCCGCCTTTGCGAAACGCAGCTTCATCATCGGGATCAACGACTGGCCACCGGCGAGAAACCGGGCATCCTCCAGCACGCTGCCGAGCTTCAGCGTTTCCTCAACGGTTTCCGCGCGATGATATTCGAAGGAGTACATACCGATCCCCTGCCCTACTCGGCGCCGTTATCCGGCGAAGTTTTTTGCTTCGAGGTCATCGCCTCGGCACCGGCCCGGATCGATTTCATGATATTGTGGTAGCCGGTGCAGCGGCAGA
>JAGRLX010000087.1 GCA_020441605.1 Alphaproteobacteria bacterium | reverse complement strand
GCTTAATAGGTCCTGAGCCTAGATTGCCCACAATTGCAATGAACCATTGATTCAGGTGAACCGGCACGTTTAGCATTGCCCCCTGGTTCCCTTCGATGGTGGCAAAGGCCCATGTGTCTGGCAGTTCCGATGGAAGTCGTTTCTTGTGACGGATTGATCGCGCGATGCGAAGCGAAGGGTATCGGCCGCGACGTGAGCTTGATGTTGTTGCAGCATGAAGCGGTGAGGCCTGGAGATTACCTCATGGTCCATGTGGGTTTTGCAATCGAAAAGGTGACTCCGGAATGGGCGCGCGAGACCTGGGCGCTGCTGGACCAGGTGCTCACCGCTGAAATGGAAGGATCTTCCGATGCATGAATTGGCCGTCTGCGAGCGGTTAATTGAGAAGGTCTCTGCCCTGGCGGTGGAACATCAGGCGGCGCGGGTAACGCGTATCGTGCTGCAGGTCGGACCCTTGTCCGGCATAGAGGCAATTCAATTGGCACAGGCATTCAGCATTGCGCGCTGCGGCACTGTTGCTCAGGAGGCGGAACTTGAAATCCAGACATCACCAATTGTGGTATTCTGTCCCCGGTGTGACATCGAAACGGAGGCCGCGGTCAATTACATGCTTTGTGCGCGCTGCGGCGGGTGGCAAGTTGAGATCAAATCAGGAACTGAATTGATCCTCAAAAGCATGCAGATGTTAGCGGGCTAGGAGGCCATCATGTGCGGCGATTGTGGATGCTCGGCCAATGCTGCGGACTTCAAGCTGACAGACGTCATCGGTCAAATCGAGTTGGCATCGCGGTCGAAAAGAACCATTGATGTGATGTCGGGACTGCTGAGTAGCAACGATTCCGTTGCGGCGGCCAACCGTCAGCAGTTCAATCAACATCAAGTGTTGGTCATAAATCTGATGTCGTCGCCTGGCTCCGGCAAGACCGCGCTGCTTGAGGCAACGATCGACGCTCTTGCAAGTCGCTGTCGGCTTGCGGTGATCGAGGGTGACCTCGAAACAGAAAACGACTCAAACCGCATTCGGGCAAAGGGCGTGCCAGCCATACAGATCATCACCGGCCAGACCTGCCACTTGGACGCCAATATGGTGCAGCGTGCAATCCGCCACCTCGATCTTTCGTCCCTCGATATCCTGTTCATCGAGAATGTTGGCAATCTCGTCTGCCCGGCGAATTTCGATCTCGGACAGCATGCAAATGTGACGCTCCTCGCTGTCACCGAAGGTGATGACAAGCCTGAGAAATACCCGGTGATGTTTCGCGTTGCCGATCTCGTGGTGCTGTCGAAGTCTGACCTTCTGCCGGTTCTTGGCGATTTCTCACCGGACAAGGCAGAAACAAGTGTTCGGCGTTTGGCCAACGCCGCGCCGGTCATACAGCTTTCGGCGCGTCGCAGTGAGGGTTTCGGACCGTGGCTGGCTTGGCTTGATGAGCAGTTGGCGGCTCGTCGTGGCGAAAAATGTGAGAATGCGGCATGACCAACCTTTCTGGCGACAATGACGCCAGAACGTGGCTTGATCGCATTCGTGCTCTGCCTCTGAAGCACCGCGTGCGGGTGATGAATGTGTGCGGTGGTCACGAGCGTACGATCTCAAAGGGAGGGCTCCGGGCTGTACTTCCGCCGAAAATCGAGTTGATTCCCGGACCAGGCTGCCCGGTATGTGTCTGTCCTGAAGAGGACATATGCGCCGCAATTGGGCTCGCGCTGCGGCATGATGTGGTACTGGTCGCGTTTGGTGACATGTTGCGCGTTCCAGCCAATCTGCCCAAGAGCGAGCCACGTTCGTTGGAGCAGGCGCGTGGGGCCGGTGGCCGAGTGGTGCCGATTGCCTCGCCATTGGAGGCCGTTCGCATCGCCCGCTCGGATCCGACGCGGCAAGTGGTTTTCTTTGCAGCCGGGTTCGAGACAACAATGGCTCCTGTTGCCGCCATTGTGGCGCATGGGCTTCCTCCCAATCTATCGATCCTCCTTTCTGGGCGACGAACCTGGCCCGCGGTTCAAATGCTGCTGGACTCGCAGAATGCGGGCTTCGACGCGCTCATTGCGCCCGGCCACGTCGCCACAATAATGGGGCCGGAGGAATGGCGGTTCGTTGCTGATCTGCATAGGCTTCCGGTGGCTGTCGGAGGATTCGAACCGCAGAGCTTGCTTGCTGCCCTCTATGCCGTGCTCCATCAGTTGGTTGATGGTCGCTCAGAACTGGAAAATTGCTATGGCGGTGTCGCGCATGAAGGTGGCAATCCGACAGCTCGGAAGCTGCTGGCAGAGGCGTTCGACGTCACGGATTCCAATTGGCGCGGCATCGGTGTGATTGCCGAGTCAGGCTATGTGATGAGAGGGATGCACATTTCTGGCGACGCTCTCGTGCGCTTCGGCATAGACCGTGGTGAGGTACGCAAGCGTGCAGGTGAAATGCCACCTGGTTGCGACTGTGCCCGTGTGGTGCTCGGTAAGATTTATCCTCATGAATGTGCGCTTTACGGAAAGGCTTGCACGCCACGCCATCCCATCGGACCATGCATGGTCTCGGATGAGGGTGCCTGCCGGATCTGGTGGTCATCTGGCGTACGCGAAGCGAGAGCCCATGAATCAGAGCCGACTGCGGGCTGAACGCGAAGCACGACTCCTTACGCTCGGCGGCCGCGTTCAAGGTGTGGGCTTCCGTCCCTTCGTTTATCGCTTGGCGCAGTCACTTCAACTGTCAGGCTGGGTGTTGAACCGCTCAGGGCGCGTCGTCGTTCATGTTGAAGGACTGGCATCGGGTTTGAGGCGCTTTGAGCAGGCAATTATAGCCGAGGCGCCACCGTTGGCGCGACCAACAATACAAGATTGCACCAGAGTCCAGTGCGAGTATGGCGCGGACTTCGAGATCCGCCGTAGCGATAGGCTGGGTCCTGACGACGTCCATGTGCCTTTCGACATGTTCTGCTGTGACGACTGTCTGGCGGAGTTGCAAGAGCCTGGGGGGCGCCGCTTCCGGTATGCGTTCACCAATTGCACCCAGTGCGGTCCACGCTATACGCTTATTTCAGCCTTGCCCTACGACCGGCAAAACACCGCAATGGCTGCATTTGCACTCTGCTCGGAATGCCGGGCCGAATATGGCAATCCGTCTGACCGCCGCTTTCACGCGCAACCGTTGGCCTGTCCGGATTGCGGTCCGCAACTTCGGTTTGAGCATCGTGACGGCACTCGCGCATCGGGCGAGGGTGCGCTGGCCAGAACTGTAGCCGCGCTGCGCGATGGCGGCATAGTAGCAGTCAAGGGCGTAGGCGGTTATCATCTGATCTGCGATGCGGGCAATGATGCCGCCGTGGCGCGGCTGCGCTTGCGCAAATGCCGCCCGCACAAACCTCTTGCTGTGATGGTACCGCTTGCCGGCGCCGATGGGCTTGACGCGTTGCGTGAAATAGTTGAGCTAGATCATGCGGCCGCTGAGGCATGCATTGATCCGCTGCGACCGATCCTGCTGTTACGGAGGAGATCGACGGTAAGGCTCAGTTCCGCAATCGCGCCGGGCCTCGATGTGTTGGGCGTTTTCCTGCCCTACAGCCCCCTGCATCACATTTTGCTCGATGATTTCGGCGCACCCGTCGTTGCGACGTCCGGCAACATCACTGGCGAACCGGTGATTACCGATGATGGTGAAGCATGGCGGAGATTGATGGTAATCGCCGACGCCTTGCTCGGCCACGATCGCGCGATCCTGCGGCCGGCAGATGACACGGTCATGCGCATCGTGGAAGGAAAGCCACGTACGATCCGGATTGGCCGTGGGCTCGCGCCGCTGGAACACGACCTGCCGACGGGGTTGGATGATCCACTACTGGCGGTGGGCGGCCATATGAAATCGACGATCGCACTTGGCTGGGAGCGGCGGGCCGTCATTTCGCCACATATTGGCGAGCTCGCCACCTCGCGCGGCATGGATGTGTTCCGGCAGGTAGTTAACGATCTGCAGTCCCTCTACCGTGTAGAGGTTTCCGCCATCGCTTGCGATCTTCACAATGGCTATGCTGCGAGCCGTTGGGCCAAGGAACAGCGCCTGCCGACATTTGGTGTCCAGCATCATGTGGCTCATGCATCCGCATTGGCCGGAGAATATCCATCGGTCAAATCATGGTTGGTGTTCACATGGGATGGTGTTGGGCGTGGCAGCGACGGCGAGTTATGGGGTGGAGAGACGCTGCTGGGTGCGCCGGGCAGTTGGCGCAGGGTCGTAAGTTTGCGGCCATTTCATCTGCTGGGTGGCGAAAAGGCAGCCCGCGAGCCCTGGCGCAGTGCGGCTGCACTCTTGTGGGAAGAGGATTTGACGGGGCCGGCACCTAACCCGCTTGCGCGTGAGGCGTGGACAAAACGGATTGGCACGCACCGCTCCTCGTCCGCCGGGCGATTGTTCGATGCTGCGGCCTGCCTTGTTCTGGGGCTTCAAAAGGCAAGTTTCGAAGGGCAGGGACCGATGCTGCTAGAGGCACTCGTGGACGAAGCCTGCACACACATTCCAATGCCGTTTGAGCCTGATCCGACGGGCCTGTATCGGGCAAATTGGGCGCCATTGCTGCCGATGCTGCTGGATGATCGGCTGTCGTCAGCGAAGAGGTCTGCGATCTTCCATGAGAGCCTTGCCGCGAATATCCTCGAACAGGTGAGGCGGTTGTCGGTGTTGCATTCGTTTGACGCTGTCGGATTGACGGGCGGCGTGTTTCAGAACCGGCGCCTCGCGGAACGTGCTGTTCGGCTCCTGGCAGATCACGGCTACCGGAGCTTGCTGCCGGCTGGCATCCCGGCCAATGATGGGGGGCTGGCTTTCGGGCAGTTGGTCGAAGTGCTCCATGGTGGTGGGCTGAGGTTGAAGTAGCGGAGCGGAAATGGAAGACCTTCACGTTACCCTGGCTCACGGCAATGGCGGCCGCTTGATGCGCGAATTGATCGAAGAAATTTTCGTCCGGCAACTGAGAAATCCGCAACTCGACATGACTCTGGATGCAACGCCGCTTGACCTTACAACCAACGGGACACTTTGCGTGACCACCGATGGCTTTACCGTGCAACCGCTTGAATTCCCCGGTGGAAACATAGGATCTCTAGCCATCAACGGAACCGTGAACGACCTTGCCGTCAGTGGCGCGGTCCCGAAATTCCTCACACTCAGCGCCATCATCGAGGAGGGGCTGGAGATCGCCGTGTTGGAACGTATTGTCTGCAGCCTTGCTGCAACGGCGCGCGAGGCCTGCATCGATGTTGTCGCCGGCGATACCAAGGTCGTGCCGCGTGGCGCTGGCGGGGGTCTTTATCTGTCGACGACCGGACTTGGGGTGCGACCAGTGGCAGTGGATTTGGGCCTCAGTCGGATCCGTGCCGGTGACCGCATATTGGTGAGCGGCCCGGTTGGCGACCACGGCATTTGCGTGCTGCTGGCGCGCGAGTCCTTCGACCTCAGAGGCGCGGTCCGAACCGATTGTGCTGCGGTGACATGTTTGACCAGGCCCATGGCCGTGCGACCCGGTACTCGCTTCATGCGCGATCCCACCCGCGGCGGGCTCGCTACGGTCGCCCATGAGATCGCCATGGCAACGGGCCTGACCGTCAGGCTGGATGAAGCATCCATCCCGGTCCGCAGCGAAGTCCGGACGGTCTGTGACATCCTGGGTTACGACCCATATTATCTTGCGTGCGAGGGTCGCGTGGTACTGGTTGCCGCGCCGGAGTTTGCCGCGGAAGCCCTTGCGCAATGGCGATCCATGCCCGAAGGGCAACATGCTGCGGACATTGGCCAGGTGGAAACAGGCCGTCCGTCAGTCATTCTTGCAACAGAGGTCGGAGGAGAGCGCCTTCTTGAACAGCTTGAAGATGATCCCTTGCCGCGGATCTGCTAGCACGATGTTGCGACCATGTCGAACTGCGCGGCTATTCGCCTCCTGGCCATAACCTTCAGTATTTTTTTCAACCACACTTGTTATGGGAAATGCCAACCGATAGTCTTGGTTGCTCGCCCAAGGTTACAGAGGTGGCATGGTGACAAACCACGAGCAAATCGGAAATCACGGCGCGGCCGTCCAGTCCGCATCTCCGTCGCAATCCGATATCGCCCGGATCTGCGGGGCCTATGGCAATGACCGGCACAGGATGCTCGACATCCTGCGCGATGTCCAGGAAACATATCGGTGCGTCTCTCCTGGCGTAATGGACATTGTCGCCAGACTTACCGGTCTGTCGCGAGTCGAAGTCGAAGGCGTCGCCAGCTTCTATGCCTTTTTCTCTTCGGACCCGAAGGGGCGAGTGACCATCCGGCTTTGCGATGACATCATCGACCGGTTTGCGGGCCTAGCCGCCGTGGTCGACGCATTCGAGCAGGAATTGGGAATCAAGGTGGGGGAAACGTCTATCGACGGCGCGGTGTCGCTGGAATTCACGCCCTGCATCGGCATGTGCGATCAGGCGCCGGCGGCGCTGATTAACAATGTCGTGGTCACCAGCCTAACCGCGGAGCGTGCCCGGGACATCGCCGCCGGGCTGAAAGCTGGGCGACGGCCGGAAGACTTGATTACCGACCGCTTTGACGAACTGTCGCCACATCAGCGAGCAATCCTGATGGTCGACAACAATATCAGGCATGCAGGTGCCGTGCTGCTGGGACCTGTGCCAGACAATGCCGGCCTCCGCAATGCTGCGGCCCTCGACCCGGCGCAGATCATCGGCATGATTGAGGCCAGTGGGCTCCGCGGATGTGGTGGCGCCGGCTTTCCGACCGGACGAAAGTGGCGCTTTGCGGCCAACGAAAAGGCTGATCGCCGTTACATCCTGTGCAATGCCGACGAGGGAGAGCCCGGAACCTTCAAAGACCGGGTGTTACTTACCGAGCGTCCACACCTGATCATCGAGGGCATGACGATTGCGGCACGAGCGGTCGGCGCCTGTGAGGGGATTCTCTATCTCAGGGGCGAATACTCCTATCTCCGCGAGCTCGTGGAAAGCGTCCTGGCCGAACGCCGGTCGCATGGTCTCCTTGGATCATCCATCCTCGGTATTGGTGGGTTCGACTTCGACGTCCGCATCCAGATGGGCGCGGGTGCCTATATTTGTGGTGAAGAAGGAGCGCTCATCAGTTCTTGCGAGGGCCTTCGCGGTGAACCCAAGACGCGCCCTCCGTTTCCTGTCAATCGCGGCTATCTGGGTTTTCCGACCGTCGTCAACAATGTCGAGACCTTCTGCCATTCGGCGCGGATTCTTGATCGGGGCGCGGAGTGGTTCTTCCACATGGGTAGCGATGGAAGCCACGGCACCAAGCTGTTCTGCGTTTCGGGTGATTGCCTCAATCCCGGCATCTATGAGCTTCCCTATGGCGTGAAGGTGGGTGATCTGCTCGAAATGGTTGGTGGCGAGCATGCCGCCGCCGTTCAGGTCGGAGGTCCAAGCGGCACCATGATCGCCCGAGACAGTTTTGACCGGCGCCTTACGTTCGACGACTTGGCGACCGGCGGTGCTGTCATAATATTTTCCGGCGAGCGCAATATCCTCGAAATCGTGGAGTACTATCTCTCGTTCTTCGTTCACGAGAGCTGTGGCTACTGCACACCATGTCGGGTCGGCAATGTATTCTTGCAGAGAGCAATTGCCAAATTTCGCAAGGGTCTCGCCAACCCCGAGGACATTGACTATTTGAAGGACCTTTCAGCGACGATCATGGAAACCAGCCGATGCGGTCTCGGCCAGACCTCGCCTCGTCCGGTTCTCTCGACGATAGAGAACTTTCCGTTGGTCTACTCGGTACTCGCCAAACCCTCGAAGGACAGGATCCGCTCTACCTTCGACATTCAGTCGGCCATCGATGGCGCCCGCAAGCTCGCCAAGCGCCGCTCTTACATTTATGACAGGGACTTCAGCCAATGAGCGCCGAGGAATTCACCTTCACCATCGATGGGGTCACGATTTCGGCCAGGCCGGGTCAGACAATCATAGAGGCGGCCGATGATGCCGGGATATACATTCCCCGGCTGTGCGATCACCAGGGGTTGCAACATCAGGGAAGTTGCCGGGTATGCACAGTCAAGGCGGGCGGTCGCAGCGTTTCCGCCTGCACCCAGCCCGCCGCTCCGGATCTTGCCGTGGAAAGTGAGACGGCGCACATCACGAAGCTTCGCCGCGACCTGGTGGAAATGCTGTTCCACGAAGGCAATCATCTCTGCCCAATCTGCGAGGCGAGCGGCAACTGCGAATTGCAGGCGATGGCCTATCGGCTCGACATGACGGCGACCACGAAGTTCCCCTATCTTGAGCCCTGCCGGGCGGTAGATGCCTCTCATCCTGACATTGCGCTCGACACCAACCGCTGCATCAGCTGTGGTCGGTGCATCCGCGCCTCGCGGGACGTGGACCGGAAGGGAGTCTTCGGATATGTCGGCCGGGGCATACACAGGCGCGTTGCCGTCAATGCCGAGGATCTTGCCCACACCGATGCCTCCGTCGACGACTTCGCCATATCCGACGAGGTCTGCCCCGTCGGCTGCATCACCCGCAAACGGGAGGGCTTCGGGACGCCGATCGGTGAGCGCCGGTTCGACAAGGGCCGAATCGGCCATGAGATCGAGGAAAAGCGTCGTGGCTGAGCCGCGAAAAGCCAGGATTGCTACGGCATCGCTTGCCGGATGCTTCGGTTGCCACATGGCGATCCTCGACATCGATGAGCGTCTGATCGATTTGATGAAGCGCGTCGAAGTCGATCGATCGCCGCTGACCGACATCAAACGATTCACCCGGCGCTGCGATATCGGCATCATCGAAGGGGGCTGCTGCAATGAGGAGAATGTTCATGTGTTGCGCGATTTTCGCCGCAATTGCGACACCCTGATTGCCATTGGCCAGTGTGCGATCATGGGCGGCCTGCCGGCCATGCGCAACGCCATCATGCACTCCGACGCCCCGCTGCGCGAGTGCCTCGAGGAAGCCTATATTTCTGGCCGCTACATTCGCAACACAACGCACAACATTCCGAACGACCCGGCCCTTCCACTGCTTCTGGACGAAGTCTACCCTTGCTGCGCAGTGGTCGAGATCGACTATCAGATCCCCGGCTGTGCTCCCTCAGGCGACATCATCTTCAAGACGCTCAGCGATCTGCTGGCGGGAAAATTTCATGGTTTCGGAGCCGAAGATATTCATTTCGATTGAACTGGGCCGAAAGGAACACGATGGCCGAACAAAGACTGATCGAGATCTCGCCGGTGACCCGGGTCGAAGGGCATGGCAAGGTTACTATTCATCTCAATCACGAAAATGAGGTTGCCGAGGCCAGGCTGCACATCGTCGAATTTCGCGGTTTCGAGCGGTTCATTCGCGGTAGGCTGCTGTGGGAAGTTCCCGTCATCGTGCAGCGGCTCTGCGGCATCTGCCCGGTGAGCC
>JAGRLX010000438.1 GCA_020441605.1 Alphaproteobacteria bacterium | reverse complement strand
TCTTATCTCCGTCGGCTGATCTGGCCTTCCGTTCTGCTTCTTGTCGCCGCCGGCCTGGTAATCTTCGACCAGGATGTCGAGCAGCGGGTCGGACTATCTCTCCGCCTGCTTGGCGGCGTTGTCGGTTGCCTTGCTGCGGCCTGGCTCGGGAGCCGGCTGTTCGGCCTGTTCGCAGATCGCCGGAGACGCCACAAACGCCCATACCCGCGCCTGTTTCGGGATCTCGTGGCGGTTTTACTGTTCTTCGCCGCCATCGTTGCCTCTGCGGCGCTCCTGCTGGAACAAGGTCTCCTTGGTGCGCTTGCGGGATCGAGCTTGATACTCGCGGTGCTGGGTTTCGCGATCCGGAACGTCGTAGCCGACACGCTGTCCGGCATCGCACTGAGCGTGGAGGCACCCTACCGGATCGGGGACTGGGTCGATATCGAGCAGGTCGCACGAGGCAAGGTCATCGAAATTGGCTGGCGCTCGACACGGGTGTTAACGCTGGACTCGACCTACATGATTCTGCCGAACAGCCAGATCGCGCGCCGACGCATCATCAACTACTCCGCCCCGAAACCGCAGTATCGCGCGCAGCTATCTCTGAAGCTTGCGCATGTGGTTCCCGTGGACGCCGCCAAGGAAATGATCCTGAAGGCGGTTGGCGAAGCGCGCCTGATTCAGTCCGAACCAGCACCGGATGTTCGCGTCCAGGAGCTGGGAAGCGACAGCAATTCCTATGCGGTCCGGTTCTGGCTGTCGCGCTTCGAACGGGACGTCGATTGCCGGGACGAGCTGCTATCTCTGATCGACCGCGCGATGCGGCAGGCGAAAGTCCCGACCCCACGCATGCAGATCGAGCTGCATAGGCCCCACAGGGAAACCATGCGCCCCGTCGATCATGAAACAGAGGTCGCACGGATATTCGCTGCGCCGCCCAAGTTAGAGCGCATCGAGGCTTGAGGAACAGCTGACAACATGGAGAGATATCCGATGACAAACGACCATGGCGGCCAGCATGTGTTCCTCTCCGACTGCTCTGGATGCGGCCAGTCGACGTTGCTGACCGAACTCGCTTCCCGAGGCTTCGAAACTGTCGAGGAGCCCGGCAGGAAGATCGTGCTGCAGGAGCTGAACGGCGCAGGCGTGGCACTTCGCTGGGTCGATCTCGAAGCCTTCGCAAGGCGCGCCATCGACATGGAGACCGGACACCGCAACCGCGTGGCGTATTCGCAGGGTTGGGTGTTCTTCGATCGTTGCGTTGTCCGGGCTGCTGGTGATGATCACCCTCATCTGCCTGATAGGCGCCTTCGCGGTCATGCCAATTGCCACCGCGATCGCCATCTTTTTCGTTGAGCCTTTGATCCTGACGGTGCTGGCAGGTCCACACCTCGGCGAGACAGTCGGACGGCGACGCCCCGCAGCAGTCGGCGCAGGGCTCGCGGGCGCCTCCTAAGCGCTCAACATGATCGTCCTCCGCCGGGCCTCGCGCATCCGCTCCGGGCTGACCATTCAGTGCGGCACCACAGTCTACGCCTGCCTCGGCATGGTAGCGCTTTCTTTCGGTCTACACGCAGCGGGAATTATCACCCTGGACCCGGGCGCCCCTTCGACTTGGGCCTCGGTCCTCATCCTGGGGAGCGGCCTCCTCGCCGCTGTAAGCTATGTCCTGATCGCCGAAGCCTTTCGCCACGCTGAAGCCGGTCTCCTGGCACCATTCCAGAATCTCGAGATCATCGGCGCCACTGCGGCCGGGTCCCTGGTCTTCGGAGATTTTCCAGATCGGATGACCTGGCTGAGGATCGCAGTCATCCTCGCCTCGGGCCTTTGCGTCGTTCTCCGGGACAGATCACACGCGCTGGTCCCATGCTGCCAATCGCCAACAAAAACCGGAGAGTCCGGCCTCGGTGATAGAGGCATCATCAGCACGACTGTACTGGGTTCAGAACGCCCATATCGATGCTGACGGCCTCGAGATGATGGGCCATGGCACGGTGCGCGGCTGGCCCGTCGCCGGCGGCAATTGCGTCGACGACCTGTTCGTGATGATCGCCATGCACCCGGGTGAACTCTTCCACGCCGACTCGGCGATAGGTGCGATCCCATTCCCTCTGCCAGACCGCGCGGCATCGGGCGCTCGAGAAATGACGCAGGAGGGCAATCAAGAGAGGGTTGCGCGCGACTTGCGCGATCGACTGGTGGAAGGCGTCATCAGCCCGCTCGCATTCCGCGCGATTTCGAGCGGCACGTCCGTTGGCGACGCGCTGTCGCAGCAAGGCAATGTCCTCCGGTGCACGCCGCAACGCGGCAGCCGTTGCGACCTGCGGTTCAAGTAGACGGCGTGCGTCCATCAGGTCCGCAGGTGTTGTCGCCTCGAGTAGGAGCGTATCCTTCACCGGACGGCCTAGGGGCGCTCGGCCGCGAAAGGTCCCCTGTCCAACATGGCGCCAAATCTCGCCGCGCGCCTCGAGGGCGGCGAGCGCCCCGCGAAGCGTTTCACGACTGCATCCGACGAGATCCTTCAGCACCCTCTCTGGTGGCAACCGATCGCCCGAGGCCGGCGCACGTTCCTCGATAATGAGCCAAAGCCGTGCCTGCGCCGCATCTTTGTCTGTTCGCATGCATTCCCCCATCCAGACCAATATTCAGACCACTCACCGCTGAAGACAAGCGGCAGCCTGCACGCGATCAGACGTTTCGATCTCCAGTTCTACGCAGGACCTTGATCCCCCCATTCAATCCGAGACAGGACCAATTTCCTTTTCGTCGGCTTTCGGTGTTCACATTCTGCCACCATTTGAGGCATAGGAAGCGGAAGTTGCTCTCTTTTCGGGCAACGAAGGGGTCCTTCGTATGCGGGCATGGTATCATTTCTACCCGGCGCTGCCGGCATTTCACGGCCGCGAGCAGTTGCGCGCCGGGCTCGGCGCAGTTCTCGGGATCAGCCTGTGCGCTCTCGTAGTGAGCTTGGCCGCCAGGCTGGGGGCATCGTCCTTCTTTTTGATGGCTCCGCTTGGAGCGACTGCAGTGCTTGTATTCTGCGTTCCGAACTCGCCCCTCGCCCAACCGTGGTCGGCCATCGTCGGCAATGTGACGGCAGCACTCGTCACTCTTCTGGTTCTCCAGATCGCGCCCGCTCCCTGGACGACCGGCGTCGCAGTTGGTGCCGCGATCACCGCCATGATGTTCGTTCGGGCGCTCCATCCACCGGGAGGGGCAGTGGCATTGCTGACCGCCCTCGATCCGGGCACGGCCTTGGAAGTGGGACCGCTTTTTGCCCTGATGCCGGTCGGACTGACCACCGCTGTGCTGGTCCTTGCCGCCATCGGCTACAACAGGCTAACCGGGCGGGTATATCCGTTCCGCCAGCCCGAAACGGACAAGACCGGAACTCCCGCGCTGCGCTTGGGCTTGACGACCGACCAACTCGGCGAGCTGCTCGACCGGTTCAACCAGTCGGCCAACCTTGGCGTGGCAGACCTTGGCCGGTTGCTGGCCGCCGCCGAAGCAGAAGCCGCCCAACACCGTTTTGACGGAACGACCTGTGCTGACATCATGACCACCGGTCTGATCACAGTCCTGCCAGACACGCCGCTCCCAGAAGCGGCGCGCCTTTTCCGCAGCCATGCCATCAAGAGCCTCCCGGTCGTAGACGAAGACATGAGATTGCGCGGCCTCGTGCTCCAGGCAGATCTTCTCCATGTTGTTGCGGCACAGGACCGCCCGGTGGCCTGGCGGCAGAGATCTCCGCGTCGCACCGTAATAGAAGTGATGCGATCCATAGACCGTGCGGTGCCGGACGATATGCCCGTTGGCGTACTCCTCAACAGGCTGGCGGCACAAGGAAGCGAGGTCGTTCCGGTGACCCGGGAGGGACGACTTGTCGGGATCCTGACCCGATCCGATATCATGCGGCTGCTGCTCGCTGGGGCGGAGGAACGTTCTGCTGCCTGAAGATCGCTTGAAAAATCAGAATCCCGAGCACATCCTTTCGACGAGCAAGGACAACCTCGCCCGACCAGACGATCAGCGCGCGGGACGGCCCGAACAACAATCGGAGCCAACATGCGCAGCACCGCAGACCGAATTCGCCAAGCTCTAAGTTTCGAGTTTATCGGTATTTTGATCGTCACGCCGCTCTTCGCCTGGGTCTTCAATCACACCAAAGGCGAAATGGGAGCACTGGTCTTGCTTGGCGCCACCGCTGCGACGATATGGAACTACATCTTCAACCTGGCATTCGACCACGTTCTGAATTGGCGACGAGGCGATGTCCGTAAGACGATGCCGCTTCGATTCGTTGCCGTGCTCTTCGAAGCCACGCTTCTGGTCCTCCTGCTGCCGCTCTTCGCCTGGCGGCGCGATGTCTCGCTGATCGCCGCACTGGTAATGGAGATCTCCTTTGCGACTTTCTACATGGGCTACGCGCTTGTCTTTACCTGGTGTTACGATATCCTTTTCCCGCCTCAACGCACCGCACGGACAGCGTGACAACCGACAATGAGACCGTCGGAGGCGTCGCTCGCTGCTTCACTCACCCGCATGTCGGCGGCCATCCGACCGGCCGTAGAAGGCACGGGGCATCCCGCAGTTTAGACCCGCAGAGCCGACCCGGCTCCTCGTAGCAAGCTCTGTGTCGTCGGAAGAGCGCGAGTGGGAGACAGCGGCGCTTATCAGGGCCGCGGATCATCGGTGTCGGTTTCTCTGGCCGCCCCTTGCCGCCCATCCACCTGATGCCGTGAGTTGGCCCGATGACGACGGATTGTCCGTCGCATGGAACGCTCCAGTAACGTCGGTTCTACGTTGAGCCTCGACGGTCAGATTGTGAAGAACACCAGTGTCATCGACGCGCCGATACCGACGATCAGAGCCCGGAGATACTCGGTGTGTTGAATCCGCCGCGCCTGCCGGGCGCCGATATATCCTCCAATCGTTGTCGAGATCGCCAGGATCGCGGCGGACTCCCAAGCGATCAGGCCAGCAGTCGCATACGTCGTGACAGAAACTAGGGAGAGCACGGCAGAAAGCAGGTTCTTCAGACCATTCATCCCGTGCAGGTTCTGGAAGCCAATCAGGCTGAACACTGCCAGCAACATGATGCCAAGACCTCCATTGAAATAGCCGCCGTAGCCAGCGACGAGGAAGATCGCGAAAGCCGAGAGACCGGGTCCGATCGTCAGTCCCTTCGCGCGAACCAGCTCCACGAGACGCGGACCGATTGCAAAGAGCAGAGTAGCGGTGAGCAGGAGCCAAGGCACGATCCCAACAAAGGCATCGCCCGGCGTGATCAATAGCAGCCCCGCACCTGCCAAGCCGCCAAGTGCCGCGATCACGATGATGCTCCTAAGCCTGAGGCTTCCCTCGGCGGATATATCGTGTCTGTAGGCCCAGGCACTGCCAATATAGCCTGGCAAGGCAGTCAGCGTCGCCGTGGCGTTGGCCATGATCGGCGGCACTCCCAGCCAGACCAGGGCAGGAAAGCTAATGAGTGTCCCGCCACCGGCGATGGCATTGACCATCCCGGCGAGCAGGCCCGCCACGACCAATATGATGATGGAAAGCATTCGCGCAACCTCGACCTGATTCATCGAGTATCTGCTCCGTTGCCCCAATGGTCTGCAAATTGGTCTACTTATTCTCGGACCAATTTCAGGAAAGCGAGGATTGCTACCACCGCTGAAGCGGGGAAAGACCGCCCCCAGAGCGCGATCAGATACACCGTCCCGATCGCTGTGCATTATCCCGATGGCGCATACAGCCCGTCATCGTTAGACAGCCGGGAAAGTTCTGCTGCCGGCGGTCGAAGGTCGAGGAGCAGCGCATGGTTGGGACTGAGTGACAACCATGCGGCCGGTTCCCGGGGGCGGTTTCTGAGTTGGTTCTGAAAAGCTGGTTCAGGTATCCAACTGTTCCGTCATTTCCAACTCGAGTCGCGCAGTCTCCTGGTTCAGCCGCCATCTTCTAACGACATAAAACACGAGCGCCTTGCGAGTTTCGATCAGTAAATGCGTCTTGTCGTCAAAGCCGTACTCCAGCCGGACGGCTCGCGCTTGTGCATCAGATAGATCTGAACGCGGACGTATCCACAAGCGCACCAAGCTGTTCCAGTCCGTGTCAAAAGGCAGGGGAGCAGGCCGCTCCCGCGTTTTCAT
>JAGRLX010000086.1:512-2147 GCA_020441605.1 Alphaproteobacteria bacterium | reverse complement strand
ATGCCGCTGCGGCTGCGTTAGGCGGCGCGGGAAAACGGCCTCCCCCTTCGCGGGGAAGGCCGTGCTGCCCCGGGGCGGTGTCAGTCGATCGACGGGTTGGGCATCGGGTCCTCGCCCTCTTCGGGCAGCACCAGCGACAGGATGATGGCGCTGAGACCGGCAAGCGTGATCGGCGTGGCGATCACCTGCTTGAGGAAGACCGGCAGGTGCTGCAGCGCGTCGGGCACCAGGGTGACGCCCAGGCTGAGGCCGAAGGACACCGCCATGATGTAGACCTTGCGCTTGTCGATCTCCTGCGTGGCGAGAATGCGGATGCCCGCCACCGCGATGGTGCCGAACAGCACCAGGGTCGCCCCGCCCAGCACGGGCTTTGGCACCAGCAGGAAGGCCGAGCCGATGATCGGGAAGAAACCGAGGAGCACCAGGATCGCGGCGATATACAGCCCGACATGGCGGCTGGCCACGCCGGTCATCTGGATCACACCGTTGTTCTGCGAGAAGGTGGTGTTGGGGAAGGTGTTGAAGATCGCAGCGAGGCCCGAGTTGATGCCATCCGCCAGGATCCCGCCCTTGATCCGCTTCATGTAGACCGGCCCTTCGACCGGCTGGCCCGAGATCACCGAGTTGGCGGTCAGGTCGCCCGAGGTCTCGATGGCGGTCACCACGAAGATGAAGGCGATGGGGATGAACAGGCCGATATCGAAGTCGATGCCGTATTTGAACGGGATCGGCAGGGCAAAGCCCGGGGCCGAGCCGAAGGAAGAGAAGTTCACCTGCCCGAGGATCGCCGCGATCACGAAGCCGATGATCAGCCCGATCATGATGGCCGAGATGCGGATCATCGGGCTGCCGTAGAAGGTCAGCGCCAGGATCGCCACCACCACAATGGTGCCCAAGGCCAGGTTGAGCGGGTTGCCGAGGTTCTCACCCGCCGTGGCGCCGCCGGCGAAATCGGTGAAGCCCACCTTGATCAGGCTGAGGCCGATCACCGTGATGACGATGCCGGTGACAGTGGGGGTAATGATCTTGCCCAGCTTGTCGACGAACTGGCTGAGGATCACTTCGACCAGGCACCCGGCCAGGCACAGCCCGAAGATCATCGCCAGAATGTCCTCGGGCGTGCCGCCGGCCCCCTTCACCGCGAAACCGGCTGCGAGGATCGAGCCGAGAAAGGCAAAGCTGGTGCCCTGAAGGCTGAGCAGACCCGAACCGACCGGCCCGATCCGTTTGCACTGGATGAAGGTCGCGATACCCGAGACGAACATCGACATGGCGATCAGGTAGGGCACATAGGCGCCCAGTCCCAGCACGCCGCCGATAATCAGCGTCGGTGTCACGATCCCCACGATTGAGGCCAGAATATGCTGGATCGCTGCCAGCACGCTGGGGCCGGGACCGGGCTTGTCCTCCAGCCCGTAAAGCAAGGTAGACGGCTGGTTCTCGCTGGTACTCACGATGTCGATCCCCTCGATCTGTGATTCGCTTGTGCTTGTTATGCTGGCCGGGGCCTCGGAGACTCCGTTGTCCGGACTGTTTCAGACGGCGCAAAGGGCCGACAGGCCCGCTCGCGCTACGCGCAACGGGGCCGTGTGCAGAGCCTCGAGGCTGCGTTGCAGATGAACACTTTCGTGCGGG
>JAGRLX010000086.1:0-376 GCA_020441605.1 Alphaproteobacteria bacterium | reverse complement strand
AGGCCGGGCGCGTACAGCGGCGTCAGCACCCCGTGCCAGGTACCGCGGTGAAAGTTGATCGCCTGCCCGGGCACGGTCAGAAAGGCGAGCGGAGTTCCCGGAGTGCCGCCTTCGTCGGGGGCAACGATCACCAGGAAGGGCTGGTGCGACATCGGCACAAAGCACTGGCTGCCCTCCGGATGCCGCTCGACCAGGTCGAGACGATAGGGCAGCGAACGCGGTTGAGCGTCGAACAGGCTGACGCCGGTACGTCCGTCCGGGCCCACGTCGATCCGGGCGCGGTCGTGGTAGCGGCCGCACATGCCCTGATTGATGATCTTGTCCGGCGCGCCTTCGGTGTCCAGCACGTCTCCAAAAGGCGCGAAGGCGGCCCGGC
>JAGRLX010000085.1:1791-5577 GCA_020441605.1 Alphaproteobacteria bacterium | reverse complement strand
CAGGGCGAGAAGATCGACATCATCCAGTGGACGCCGGACGTGGCGTCCTTCGTGGTCAATGCACTGGCGCCGGCCGAGGTGACCAAGGTGGTGCTCGACGAGGAAGCCGAGCGGATCGAGGTGGTGGTGCCGGATGAGCAGCTGTCGCTGGCCATTGGCCGCCGTGGCCAGAATGTGCGGCTGGCCTCGCAGCTTACCGGCTGGGATATCGACATCATGACCGAAGCGGAGGAATCCGAGCGCCGCCAGAAGGAATTCATCGAGCGGACCCAGCGCTTCATCGAGGCGCTCGATGTTGACGAGACGCTGGCCCAGTTGCTGGCTTCGGAAGGCTTCGACACGGTTGAGGAAGTGGCCTATGTCGACCCGCGGGAGATTTCCTCCATCGAAGGTCTCGACGAGCAAACGGCGGAAGAGCTGCAGAGCCGGGCACGGGAGTTTCTCGATCGGGCCGCGGCCGAACTCGACCAGCAGCGGATCGAACTCGGCGTTCTGGACGAGCTGAAGGAGATCGAGGGGTTGACGCCGCAGATGCTGGTGGCGCTCGGCGAATCCGACATCAAGTCGATCGAGGATCTGGCGGGCTGCGCCTCCGACGATCTGGTCGGCTGGACCGAGCGCAAGGACGGCCAGGCGACCAAGCACAAGGGCGCCTTCTCGGACCTCGACGTTGGCACCGAAGAGGCCAATGCGCTCATCATGCAGGCCCGCGTCAAGGCGGGATGGATTGAAGAGCCGGCCGTCGAGGCTGAAGAAGCGGCGGCCGAGAACGAGGAGGCGGAAGCCTGAGGAGCAGCCCGCAAGCAATGGAGGCAGAAGAGGCCTTGGCAGACCGCATGTGCGCCGTGACCCGGGAATGCCTGGACGAACGCGACCTCATCCGGTTCGTGCGCTCGCCTGACGGGGTGGCCGTGCCAGACCTCTCCCGCAAGTTGCCGGGACGGGGAGTCTGGGTGGGGCTCGGCCGGTCACGGCTGGCCGAAGCGGTGCGGAAGAAGGTGTTCTCCCGGGGGTTTTCGGCCGAAACCCAGGCCGCTGAGGACCTGCCGGACATGGTTGGGCGGTTGTTGCGGCAGCATTGTCTGGGCTATGTATCGCTTGCGAAGAAGGCGGGTGAAGCCGTGACGGGGTTCATGAAGGTCGAAGATATGCTGAACCGGGGCCGCGCGCGGGCGCTGCTGCACGCCGATGATGCCCAGCCCGATGGGTGCCGGAAACTCGACAAGCTGGCGGGGCCGGATGTCGTGAAGATGAAGCTTTTCACCCGCGATGAAATGGATTTGGCATTTGGCCGGTCAAATGTGGTACATGCAGCCGTGGCCAAGGGCGGGCTTGCCGAAAAGCTTGTCGAAGCGGTGCGGCGAATTGAGATGTATGAGGCCCCGAATGGGCCGAAGGGATCTGAAGAGAGAGTATGAGCGACAACAACGATAAAGACCGCAAGTCTGATGGCGCCCGCCCCGGCAGTGGCACGCTGACCCTGAAGCGGCCAGCTGTCGAGCAAAGCCGCGTGAAGCAGAGCTTCGCCCATGGCCGCACCAAGACCGTGGTGGTGGAAACCCGGCGCAAGCGCTTCGGCGACGACAAGCCCGCCGGCGAGAGCAAGCCGCAGCAGTTCCAGCAGCAGCCGAAGGTGGCTGCCCCCGCAGGAAGTGGTGCGCGCGGTGGTCCGTCGGCTGGTGCCCAGGGACGGTCCGGGGTGGTGCTCAGAACACTCACGGCCGAGGAAAAGGAAGCGCGTGACCGCGCCCTGGCCGATGCCCGGCTGCGGGAAGCGACGGAACGCAAGCGCCAGGAAGAGGAAACCATCCGCCGGCGCGAGCAGGAAGAACGTGAGCGCAAGGAGCGCGAAGCGGCCGAACGGCGCAAGGCCGAGGAGGACGCCCGCCACCGGGCCGAGGAAGAAGGCCGGCGCAAGGCCGAGGAAGCCGCCAAGAAATTGGCGCCGAAGCCGGCCGCGGCGGCGGCACCGGTCGTGACTCCGGCGACCGCGCCGGTGAAGCCTTCGACCGTGCAGGTCAAGCGCGTGGCGCGCGATGAAGACGAAGGCTCGCCGCGCACGAGCCGGCCTGGCCCCGGTGGGGCGGTGAAACGCGAGCTGAAGATTCCGCCGCCCACCCGCACCAACAAGTCCGATGCCGACAAGCGCCGTGGCCGCCTCACGGTGGTCAATGCGCTGTCCGACGAGGAGGGCGAGCGCGGCCGGTCGGTCGCCGCCTTCCGGCGCCGCACCGAACGCCTCAAGAAGCAGGCCCAGGGCTTCCAGATGCCGACCGAAAAGGTCAGCCGCGAAGTGGTGATCCCGGAAGTCATCACCATCCAGGAACTCGCCAACCGCATGGCCGAGCGGGCCGTGGACATCATCAAGTTCCTGATGAAACAGGGCGAGATGCACAAGATCAACGACGTGATCGATGCCGATCTCGCGCAGCTCGTGGCCGAGGAAATGGGCCACAAGGTGCGCCGGGTTTCGGAATCCGACGTCGTCGAGGGCCTGTCGGGCGACACCGACGCGCCGGAATCACTGCAGCCGCGGCCGCCGGTGGTGACCATCATGGGGCATGTCGACCACGGCAAGACCTCGTTGCTCGATGCGATCCGCAAGACCAATGTGGTCTCGGGCGAAGCGGGAGGCATCACCCAGCATATCGGCGCCTACCAGGTGCAGACCAAGAACGGCCTGATCACCTTCATCGACACGCCGGGCCACGAGGCCTTCACCGCCATGCGTGCCCGTGGGGCCAAGGCGACGGACATCGTGGTGCTGGTGGTGGCGGCCGACGACGGCGTGATGCCGCAGACGGTGGAAGCGATCAATCACGCCCGCGCGGCGGAAGTGCCGCTCATCGTGGCGGTGAACAAGATCGACAAACCGTCGGCCAATCCGACCAAGGTTCGCAACGACTTGCTGCGCCATGAAATCGTGGTCGAAAGCATGGGTGGCGACACGCTTGAGGTGGAGGTTTCGGCGCTCAAGGGCACCAATCTCGACAAGCTCCTGGAGACGATCCTGCTGCAGGCGGAGGTTCTCGACCTCAAGGCCAACCCCAATCGCGAGGCGAGCGGCCTGGTGGTCGAAGCCCAGCTCGACAAGGGGCGGGGGCCGGTGGCCACGGTGCTGGTGCAGCGCGGCACGCTGCGCCTCGGCGACATCTTCGTGGCGGGTTCGGCCTGGGGCCGGGTACGCGCCCTGATCGACGACAAGGGCGAGCAGGTGAAGTCGGCGGAGCCGTCGACGCCGGTCGAGGTTCTGGGTCTCAATTCGGCGCCAGAAGCCGGCGATCAGTTCGACGTGGTGGAAAACGAGGCCCGCGCCCGCGAAATCACCGAGTACCGCGACCGCAAGCGCCGCGAGACCCGTGGCGCCGCGGCGGCCCGTTCGTCGCTGGAACAGATGATGTCGGCGATGAAGGAAGGGAACGTCAAGGAGTTCCCGATCCTGGTCAAGGCCGATGTGCAAGGTTCGGCCGAGGCGATCGTGCAGGCGCTGGAAAAGATCGGCAATGAGGAAATCAAGGCCCGGGTCATCCACTACGCGGTGGGCGGCATCAACGAGAGCGACATCGGCCTGGCGCAGGCCTCGGGCGCGGTGGTGCTTGGCTTCAATGTCCGCGCCTCGGGCCAGGCGCGCGACGCGGCCGAGCGCGCCGGCATCGAGATTCGCTACTACAACATCATCTATGACCTGGTGGACGACATCAAGGCGGCCATGTCCGGTCAACTGGCGCCGGAACTGCGCGAGACCTTCCTCGGCAATGCCCGGATCCTGGAGATCTTCAACATCAC
>JAGRLX010000085.1:0-1732 GCA_020441605.1 Alphaproteobacteria bacterium | reverse complement strand
CGCCTGATCCGCGACAACGTGGTGATCCACGAAGGCACGCTGTCGACGCTCAAGCGGTTCAAGGACGAGGTCAAGGAAGTTCAGGTCGGCCAGGAATGTGGCATGGCCTTCGAGAACTACCAGGACATGCGTGCCGGTGATGTGATCGAGTGCTTCCGGGTGGAGAAGGTCCAGCGCAAGCTGGACTGATCGGACGATGAGCCAAGGCAAGGCGCCATCGCAACGGCAGTTGCGGGCTGGAGAGCTGATCCGCCATGCGCTGGCGGACGTGTTGATGCGTGGCGAAACCGGCGATCCGGACCTGGAGCGGCTGCAGGTCGGCGTCCACGAGGTGCAGGTCTCGCCCGATCTCAAGATCGCCACCGCCTATGTCAGTACGCTGGTCAAGGGCCAGGAGCAACAGGCCCTGGTGGCCCTCAACCGCAACCGGAAATACATTCGCGGGCTAATTGCGCCACGGCTTGAAATGAAGTTCATGCCTGACGTGAGATTTCGAGTCGATACGGCATTGGACTACGCCACAAAGATCGACGAGTTGCTGCACAGGCCGGATGTGGCGCGCGACCTCAAGCACGACGACGAATGACAAGATTTTTACCGTTCCGTCATCACGGCGGAGGCCGGGGGTCCGCTCGTGAGGTGGCGCAGTCAAAGCGGGAAGCCGACCTGCGCTGGCATGACGGTGATTAGGGTGGGCAAGACGCGCGGTCAACCGATCCATGGCTGGGTCATTCTCGACAAACCCCATGGCATGACCTCGACCCAGGCGGTGGGCAAGGTGCGCTGGCTGTTCAAGGCGCAGAAGGCTGGCCATGGGGGTACGCTCGATCCCCTAGCCACCGGCCTCCTGCCCATTGCGCTCGGCGAGGCTACCAAAACTGTTGCCAATGCCATGGATGGCCGCAAGGTCTATCGTTTCATCGTTTGCTGGGGGGAGGAACGGAGTACCGACGATCTGGAAGGGGTAGTCACCGCGTGCAGCGCCCAACGTCCGGATGTATTTAATATCGAGGCGATACTTTCAAAGTTCCACGGGGAAGTACAGCAAACACCACCGGCGTTTTCGGCCATCAAGGTTGCCGGCGAACGGGCCTATGATCTGGCGCGAGCCGGCGAGGCTGTCGAACTAGCGCAACGTGCGGTCTTGATCGAAAGTCTACGCCTGGTGGACATCCCCGACCGCGACCACGCCACCTTCGAAGTAACCTGCGGCAAGGGCACCTATGTCCGGTCGCTGGCCCGCGACATGGGCCGGGCGCTGGGCTGCCTTGGGCATGTGACCATGCTGCGCCGGATCGCTGTCGGGGCGTTCACCGAGGCGCAGATGATTTCGCTGGAAAAGCTGGAGGAATTGAGCCATAAGGCGCCCGGCGGAAACGCCATGGACGGGGCTTTGCTTCCCATCGAGACCGTGCTGGACGGCATCCCGGCATTGGCCATAGATGCGGGGCAGGCCCAACGCCTGAGACTGGGACAGACCGTCCCGCTTGGAGGCGAGAGTGTCCCCGAAACAGCGGAAGCGGTTCTGGTGACGTGCGGGGGAAAACCCGTCGGCATCGGCGCGATCAGCCAGGGAATGCTCAAGCCGAAGCGTCTGTTTAACCTGTAACCATTTGGAGATGGCCGAATGACCATGACTGCTGAGCGCAAGGTTGCGCTCGTGAAGGAATTTGCCACCAAGCCGGGCGACACCGGATCACCGGAAGTCCAGGTCGCGATCCTGACGGAACGC
>JAGRLX010000437.1 GCA_020441605.1 Alphaproteobacteria bacterium | reverse complement strand
ATCTTGGGGTCGATCATGATCAGCTTGCAGCGGTCGGGCGGCAGGCGATAGAGCAGCGAAAGCACCATGGTGTTGATGCCCACCGATTTGCCCGAGCCGGTAGTGCCAGCAATCAGCACGTGGGGCATGCGGGCCAGATCGGCAAAGACCGGCTCGCCGCCGATGTTCTTGCCCAATGCCAGCGCCAGGTTGAGGCTGGTCTTCTCATAGGCCTCGGAGGCGAGGAGTTCGCGCAGGAACACGGTCTCGCGCTTGGCATTGGGCAGTTCGATGCCGATCGCATTGCGGCCCGGCACCACTGCGACGCGGGCCGATATGGCGCTCATCGACCGGGCGATGTCATCGGCCAGGCTGATGACGCGAGACGACTTGATGCCGGGGGCCGGCTCCAGTTCATAGAGCGTCACCACGGGGCCTGGCCTCACCTTGATGATCTGGCCCTTGACGCCAAAATCCTCCAGCACGCCCTCCAGCATGCGGGCGTTCTGTTCCAGCGCCTCATCGGAAAGCTCCGGCGACTTCCCGACGCGCTTGGGTTCGGAAAGCAGGGTCAGCGGCGGCAATTCGAATCCATCCGACTTTCCGAATTTGAACCCGGGTTGGCTGTCCTTGCGGATCTTCTTGCCCTGCTTGATCGGCTTGTCGTTACGGTTGACGCGGGTGACCGGGGCAGGCGCGTCCTCGCCATCCTCGTCGTCGTAGAGCTCATCCTCGGCTACGGCCTGGGCGTCCTCTTCCTCTTCTTCGGATTGGTCGTATTCGGGCTCCGGCTCGGGATCGATCAGCGGACGGCGGTCGGCACGGGTCAGAACCGGCTCGATCCTCGGCGCGTTCTTGCTGCCGCGCATGGTCGGCGGGCGGGGCGCGAGGCGGGTGAGGATATCACCGCGGGCTTCCTCTTCCTCCTGCTGCAAGCGTTCGCGGCGCAGGGCGCGTCGGGCGCGCCAGCTCATGAAGGCATGCTGGGTTCCGCCAATGATCCCCGCAATCCAGTCCCGGCCGCCTTCACCGGCGCCTCGTGCAGCTGCCAGAGCCCTTTCCTGCGCGGCCCCGGTGGCCCGCATGATCATGTAGCCGAAGATAACGGTCATGAGGCCGCCGGCGATGGCCTTGGCCAGTGGGCCGGTGACGGCAAGCGACAGGGTCATGAGCAGAAGGTTATGGACGACATCCCCGGCATTGCCGCCGAGGCCCGCCACCAGCGACCAGCTCGATGGCGCGGGCAATGCCGAAAGCGCCGCACTGAAGGCCACGGCGCAGCCAAGCCAGGCGCCAATCGTGCGGACTGGCCTGACAAGGCCCTTGTGGCCGAAGAACCGCACCGCCCAGGCCATGGGGATGGTGATCAGTGGCAGAACACCGAGACCGAAGAACTGCATCAGCTGGTCGGCCACCACGGCGCCCGGGTAGCCGAGCCAGTTCTCGGCCCGGCGGTCGAGGGCATGGTTGAGCGATGGGTCGTCCACTGACCAGGTAGCCAGGGCGACGCCAAGGATGATCAGGGCAAGGAAGGTCAGTATGCCGATGAATTCGAACAGCCGCT
The DNA here is from genome assembly GCA_020441605.1 of Alphaproteobacteria bacterium. The sequence goes on along the minus strand of JAGRLX010000437.1, from coordinate 1,117 downwards.
TCTTGAAGAAGATCCGTACCGCTGCCGGTACGGCGCTGTCGTCGGTATCGTGGGAAGGATCGTAAGCCATGCCCGCCTCCGCCGGATGGAGGCTGCCTCCTCCATCGGCTCTAACAAATCGTTAAGGGCAGTTTGGCGGGGCGTGGTTAAAGTGCCGTTAAGCCTGTTCAAAAGCCATAGACACACAAAAAAGAAGAGGCCCGGAAACCGGGCCTCTTCAAGACTGTGCAGCAGGGTGAAGGGTCAGCTGTGATAGGCGGTTTCGCCGTGAGTCGGCAGATCCAGTCCCTGGGTTTCGACGTCGGCGCTCGGACGGAGTCCGATCACCGCGTCGATCACCTTGAACAATATGGCTGAGACGACCCCCGACCAGATCACGGTGATGAGAACGGCGGTCAACTGGGTCCCGAACTGGCTGGCGATCGAGAAGTCCTCGGCACCCGTGCCGCCGAACACAGGGGCGGTGAGGATGCCGGTGCCGAGGGCGCCGATGATGCCACCCACGCCATGGACGCCGAACACGTCGAGCGAGTCGTCGTAGCCCAGCCTGATCTTCACGACGGAGACGAAGAGGTAGCAGATGGCCGACGCCAGGGCGCCGAGGATGATGCCGCCCACCGGGCCGATGGTGCCGCAGGCCGGCGTGATGGCGACCAGACCGGCGACCATGCCGGAAGCTGCACCCAGCATCGAGGCCTTGCCGCGGTGCGCGGTCTCGATGAGGCTCCAGGCGATGATGGCCGCCGCGGTGGCGATGAAAGTATTGATCATGGCAAGGCCCGCGCCGCCATTGGCTTCAAGGTTGGAGCCGACGTTGAAGCCGAACCAGCCGGTCCACAGGATGGAGGCGCCGATCATGGTGAGCGGCAAAGAGTGCGGCGCCATCATGTCCCTGCCGTAGCCCTTGCGCGGGCCGATGATCAGACAGCCGATGAGGGCGGCGATGCCGGCATTGATGTGCACGACGGTACCACCAGCGAAATCAATCGCGCCCATCTTGAAGATATAGCCGTTGGCGTCCCAGACCATGTGGGCGACGGGGAAATAGACCAACGTTCCCCACAGGACGCAGAAGGCAATAACTGCCGAGAATTTCACGCGCTCGGCGAAGGCGCCG
>JAGRLX010000084.1 GCA_020441605.1 Alphaproteobacteria bacterium | reverse complement strand
GACCGGCGCGGTGATCCGCGACATACTCCATCGGCTCAATGACCGCTTCCCCCGGCAGGTGATCGTCTGGCCGGTGCGGGTGCAGGGCGAGACCAGCGCCGCCGAAGTGGCCGCCGCCATCGAGGGTTTCAACCGGATGGCACCACGGCCGGATGTGATCATCGTGGCGCGGGGCGGTGGTTCGCTGGAAGACCTCTGGGGTTTCAACGAAGAGGTTGTGGTCCGCGCTGCGGCCGCCAGCGCCATTCCGCTGATCTCGGCGGTGGGCCACGAGACCGACACCACCCTGATCGACTTCGCCGCCGATCTCCGCGCCCCCACGCCGACTGCTGCGGCAGAGAAGGCCGTGCCGGTGCGCGTCGACCTGCTGGCGGAAACGGCGGCTCTCGCTGCACGGCTGGAACGGGGCTTCAAGCGGTCGATGCAAGATCGGGAAACCCGGCTGAAATCCGCCGCGCGCGCCCTGCCGCGGGCCGACGAGTTGCTGGCCCTGGCACGGCAACGATTCGATTCGGCCGCCGGACGGCTGGTGCTGGCCTTGCAGGCCAATACCCGCGAGCACCGGTCGCGGTTTCACAAGGTGGCTCCCCGCCTGTCTCTGGCGCCGATGCGGACGGCAATCGTCAACGAGCGCAAGATGCTGGCCACCGCGGGTAGCCGTGCGGCAAGGGCGCTCCACCGGACGCTCGATTTCAAACGGGAGCGCTTCACCGGCACGGCGAAGCTCATCGACTCCCTGTCGTACAAGTCGGTCCTGCGCCGGGGATTCGCGCTGGTTCGCGATGGCAAAGGCGAGGCCATCCGGGCGGCGGCCTCCGTCCGGCCCGGCCAGGTGATGAGGATTGAATTCGCCGATGGCGAAGTGATAGCCCGCGAGGACGGTCCGAAGCAGGGCAGCCTGTTCTGATTTTCATCGCTACGCGCGGCTGAAAACGCGACGGGAACCGGCCAGCGACCGGCTCCCGCCCATCTGCAACCCCCTTGCCGCACCGGATCAGCGCAGCCTGCAGCCCAGGACCGTGGTCGTGCCCTTCTTGATCACGATCGGCGTGCCTCGTCCCACGCCCGCCGGCCAGTTGCCGGGGAAAGGCAGGGCATCGGCCTGCGGACGGGTGTCGAAATTGATGTCGCCGATCACGTCGCCAGTGAGGAGCTTCTCCAGCACCATGCTGCCGACATTGACGCCCTTGACCAGCACATTGAGGCGGCTACCCGCGATGAAGCCGGCCGTCGGTCCGGCCTCGAATTCGGTCGAGAATTTGCGCCGCGCGGTGGTCCCGGTGCCACGGACCTCGTAGCGCGAGCCCATCGAGATGTCATTGGCGCCCGTCGCGGCGCAGGCATAGCGGACAGTCTGGGCTGCGGCAGGCAAGGTCATGAGGCTGCCCATGGCCATGGAAAGACCCAGTGTCGCGGCCAAGGCAGTCAGTCGGATAGGTGGCATGTTCGTTCTCCTCGTTCCCGGTCTCCCCGCGAGACCGCTGCTGCGAGGGAACCCTACTTAAGTCCGGGTGACAGCTTGCCGATCGGCAGGGTCAGCAAAATGTCAGTCTCCTCCAGCCTGCAATTTCCGCAGTCACCAGGCGTCTTCGATAGCGCTGCTTGAAGTGAATCGGCCTGCTCCGTCGCATGAAATTAAAGTATAAAAGAACAATATACAATTTAACGATCTGTTTACGATTGACTATGTGCGTATTTTGTCAGCGACCTGTCAGCTATTCTGTGTTTTTTTGATCATGAAGACTGATTCTATTGAATAATCATACTAAAATTGAGGGGAATGCATGGCCACAGTCACGCTAAACGTAAATGGTGCAAGTCATACGGTGGATGTGCCGAGCCTGGACATGCCGTTATTGTGGGTCCTGCGCGACCTTCTGGGGCTCACCGGTACCAAATACGGCTGTGGAATCGAGCGCTGCGGCGCTTGTTCCATTTTTCTCGATGGCGAACTGGAAAAATCCTGCGACAAGTCGGTTAGCGAAGCCGTCGGTCGCAAGGTGGTGACCATCGAGGGACTTTCCGCCAATTCGACGCATCCCGTTCAGCTCGCCTGGATCGCCAAGCAGGTGCCGCAATGCGGCTACTGCCAGTCGGGCATGCTGCTCGCCGCTGCACGCCTCCTCGCCGAACACCCACGTCCGTCCGACTCGGAAATCGCCGGCGCCATGAAGAACATCTGCATGTGCGGCACTTATCCGCGCATCCGCGATGCGATCAAGCAAGCCGCCGGCATGACGGCATGAGGTCCAGGTCCATGAACAACATCCAGCAGCCCACCGTCAGCCGCCGCAACTTCCTCGCCCTGGGCGCAAGTGCGGTCCTCATTCACAGTTTCGACCTGCCGTTCGCTGGCAAAGCCATGGCCGCGTCTGCGCCGCAGACCGTCGGCGTTTGGGTCACCATCGCCACCAATGGCAGCGAAATCGTGACCATCTATGTCGACCGCCAGGAAATGGGGCAGGGGACCATGACCGGTCTGGCCCAGGCCTTCGCTAGCGAGATGTGTGCCAAATGGGGAAAGGTCCGGGTGAAGATGGCCGGTGCTTCGCCGCTAACAGGCATCTCGCACCCCGCTCCGCAGGTGACCGCCGGCAGCACCGGCATGCGCCGGTCCTTCGGTCCGATGCAGAAATATGGCGCCCAAGTCCGCGAGGTGCTGTTGCAGGCGGCGCGCAACCGGGTGCCGTCAACGGAGACCTGCTCCATCGCCAATGGCGTGGTCACCTGCAGCGACGGACAAAGCTTCACGTTCGGGCAACTCGCGTCCGAAGCCGCGGCCCTTCCTTTGCCAACCGCGCCATCCATCCTCGGCGGCGGCTATGTCGGCCGGTCGATGCGGCGCGTGGACATTCCCGCGAAAATCAATGGGTCGGCGGTTTTCGGTCTCGACGTGATGCAGCCGGGCCAACTCTTTGCCGTCATCAAGATGTCGCCGGTCATCGGTGGCAAGCTCCCGGGGTCCTTCACGCCGCGGGTGCCCTCGGGCTGCCTTGCGGCCATGGCGGTGGGAGACAATGCCGTAGCGGTGGTTGCCAACAATACCTGGAGTGCCTGGCAGGGTGTCCGCAACCTCGGTGTCAACTGGGTCAACCCGGCCAATGCGAGCGATATGGACAGCGCCAACATCGACGCGGTCGCGGCCGATCTGCTGGTCAACGGTACGGCCGCGGTTGCCGAGCCGCCGGGCGGTTCCTCCCAGGCGGCCCTCAGCGCCATCGCCTCTTCGGCCAAGCGCATCGATGCCACTTACACGCTGCCCTACCTGGCTCACGCCTGTCTCGAGCCATTGAACTGCACGGTCAAGCTGGATGAAAGCGCCTCGCCGCCCACCTGCGAGATCTGGGCTCCGACCCAGGCACCGGGCGTGTGCGTGTCGGTGGTGGCGAATAGTGTTCTGGGATCACCCTCCAGCCCCTGGCCGGGAAAGGTGACAGTGCACCCGACCTTCATGGGAGGTGGCCTCGGCCGCAAGTATGAAACGGACTTCGTGGTTCAGGCTGTCCGTGTCGCCAAGGCCTTGCCACCCGACCTGGCTGGCCGGCCGGTCAAGCTGATGTGGCCGCGCGAAGAGGACTTCTCCCACGATCTCTATCGCCCCATGTCCGTGTGCCGCATCAAGGCCGGCCTGTCGTCCTATGGCGTCGTGACGGGCTGGTACAACCGCGTGGTTCAGCCCTCGATCATGGCCGCCCATGGCTGGCCGCTGACGAACAATCTCGATGGCACCGCGGTCGATGGCGCGACCAATCTCGGCTACAGCCTGGGCGAGCGCTGCGTCGACTATGTGCGCCATCCGGCACCGGTGCCGGTCGGGTTCCTCCGTTCGGTCGGCCATGCCATCAACACCTTCGCCGTTGAAAGCGCCATCGACGAACTGGCGGCCAAGGCGCGGATCAATCCCTACCGCTTCCGCCTTAACCTGCTGACCAATGCACCTGCCCAGGCAAAGGTGCTGCAGGCTGCGGCGAAACTGTCGAACTGGTCTTCACCTGCGCCGGCCGGCTCGGCCAGGGGCATGGCCCTGGTGACCGGCTTCGGCAGCATCGTCGCCATCGTGGCAGAAGTATCGGCCATCACGACAGCGAATGGCCAGGAGATGAAGGTGAACCGGATTTCCTGCGCCATCGACTGCGGTTTCGCTGTCAATCCCGGCCAGGTCATTGCCCAGATGGAGGGCGCAATCATCCAGGGCATCTCGCAAGCCTTCTGGGGGCAGATCCGCTTCAACAACGGTGCCTCGGATGTTCGCAACTACAATAAGTACAGGGTGGTCAAGATGCGCGAGACGCCCCTCATCGACGTGGTGATCGTGTCCCAGGGAAGTCCCCTCGGCGGCGTCGGCGAACCCGGTGTTCCGGCCGTGGCCCCGGCTCTGGCCAACGCCTGGGCCAAGCTAACCGGTCAGAGGATCAGATCGCTTCCCATGTTCCCGGCGTCGTCGACCATGGGCGAACTCTGACAGTCCGGAAAGTCAACCGGGGCGTGACCGACGTGAGGGTCTTGAGGCCTGCATGAATTCACGCCCCGGCATTTCGTGGCACCGGCGTCAGGCGCCGATGACCCATTCTCCCTTGCGCATGAGGGGCTCTGCCGTGCCATCTGCCCGAATGCCATCGATGTCCAACTCGCCCGAACCGATCATCCAGTCGACGTGCACCAGACTCGAATTGGCTCCCAATGCCGCCTTCGCTTCGGCACTGCGGGAGCCGCCGTCGCGGATGTTCTCGCTGTAGGACTGGCCTACCGCGAGATGGCTGGCCGCATTTTCGTCGAACAGGGTGTTGTTGAAGATGATGCCGCTGCGTGAAATCGGCGACGAGTGTGGAACCAGGGCCACTTCGCCGAGTCGCGCCGCGCCCTCGTCGGTGGCGATCAAGCTGCGGAAGGCATCCTCGCCCCTGGCCGCCGTCATCTCCACGATCCGCCCCTTCTCGAAGCGGACATTGATGCCGTCGATCATCGACCCCTGATAGGACAGGGGCTTGGTCGAGCGGACGGTGCCGTCCACCCTGTCCTTGTGGGGGCAGGTGAACACTTCCTCGGTGGGAATGTTTGCGTTGCAGACAACGCCGTTGCGCGCCTTACCGGCGCCCCCCTTCCACACGTGATCGTCAGCGAGGCCGAGGGTGAGATCGGTGCCTGGCCCGGTGTATTTCAGTGCCGCATAACGCCGGTCGTTGAGGAAGGCGGTGCGGCGCGCCAGGACTGCCGAATGGTCTTCCCAGGCCGCCACGGGATCGGGCAGGTCGGCGCGGGTGCAGCTGAAAATGGCTTGCCACAGCTTGCTGACAGCTTCGCCCTCGGGCAAGTCCGGAAAGACCGACCGGGCCCATGCCGGCGTGGCCGCCGCAATCACGCACCAGTTTATGGCGAATCCGGTAATCAGTTCGAGGGCGGGACGATAGGCGATCGACCGGGCCTTGTTGGCACGTGAAAGCTTCTGCGGGTCCTGGCCGGCCAGAAGTCCGGGATCGTCGCCGGCGATCGCCAGCCGTGCCGCGCCGCCCCGAAAGGCTTCGGCCATGCCATTGAACAGCCAGTCCGGCGCCACGTCGAAGCTCGTATCCGGCGCATGGCGGTATCGCGCCAGGGTGGCCGGATCGTCGTTGTAGAAGGTCGTCACCAGGGAGGCCCCGGCCCGGTAGGCGTGCTCGGTGATGCGGCGCACGAGGGGAACCGCATCGAGTGGCGCTGTGATCAGCAGTTGCTGACCGGACTGAAGGTTGAGTCCGGAGCGGATGGTGAGCCTGGCATAGGCATCGAGAAGCGTGTCATGGGTCATGCCAGAGCTATAGGCGATCATGCCGGCCCCGTCCATTGCCCGGCTTTTCATCCAACCCGGAAGGCGCTAAGGAGAGCGGATGAATTTCCTCGATCCCGTGCCGCTGCAGCGCGAAGCCCGCATCAAGTATCTCGACGCCGACTTTCAAGTGTTGCGCGAGGGCGATTTCGTGCGCTGCGCGTCGACTGGCGATCCCATCCGCCTGGACAACCTGCGCTACTGGGACGTCGCCCGGCAGCAGCCTTTCAGCTCTGCGGCTCTCGCCTTCGAGGCCTTTCTCAAGACGCTTCCTTAAATCAGACGATCTAGGAATCTGGTGATGTCGTTCTGGAACATCACCAGCATGTTGGACAGGATCAGCAGGCCCTGAACGCCGAGCAGCACCGATTGCTCCATGGGGCGCGCGCCTTTGGCCCGGCGCACGATGTAGAGAATGAGGAATACCGTGTTCAGGGCCAGAAGGCGGAAAATCATCGGCGGATCGCCAGAAGCGAGGAAATTGCGGGCCTGATCCCACTGCGTGCGTTCCAGAAGTTCGATCATGAAATTGCTGTCCGGTTCCCGAGCCGTCGAACGGAACTGATTTTCCGGCGATCGGGTTAAGGTTTGGTTGCCTCCACCGGTCGCACTGGAATCAATTGGGGAGGACGTGTATAAGCGCGCCTCCCATGGTAAAGAGGCCCAGGCAAGGGGCCCCGCGTTTGGAGTGATTGAGATGTTGACGAACTGGACACCTGACAGCTGGCGGAGCTTTCCTATCGTGCAGGTGCCCGACTACGAGGACCAGGCCAAGCTCGAGCTGGTCGAACGGCGGCTCGCGGGCTTCCCGCCGCTGGTCTTCGCCGGCGAGGCACGCAAGCTCAAACGCAAACTCGCCCGCGTGGCCGAGGGCAAGGGTTTCCTGCTTCAGGGCGGTGACTGCGCCGAGAGCTTCGCCGAGCATTCAGCCGACAATATCCGCGATTTCTTCCGGGTCTTCCTGCAGATGGCCGTGGTCCTGACCTTTGCCGGCGGCCAGCCGGTGGTGAAGGTCGGCCGCATCGCCGGTCAGTTCGCCAAGCCGCGCTCCTCGCCCACCGAAGTGATCGACGGCGTGGAATATCCGATCTACCGCGGTGATATCGTGAACGGCGCCGAGGCGACCATGGAAGCCCGCAGGCCGGATCCGGAACGCCAGATCATGGCCTACCGGCAGTCGGCCGCGACGCTCAATCTGCTTCGTGCTTTTGCCCAGGGCGGCTACGCAAATCTCGAGCATGTCCATAAGTGGACCCTGGGTTTCCTGAAGGATTCACCGGCCTTCGAGCGTTACCAGGAACTGTCGGACCGGATCACCGAGGCGCTTGGCTTCATGCGGGCCTGCGGCATCAACGCCGATACCGCGCCACAGCTGCGCCAGACCGATTTCTTCACCAGCCACGAGGCGCTTCTGCTGGGTTACGAACAGGCCTTGACGCGGGTCGATTCAACCAGCGGCGACTGGTATGACACGTCCGGTCACATGCTGTGGATCGGAGACCGGACCCGCCAGGCCGATCATGCCCATATCGAGTTCTGCCGTGGCATTCGTAATCCGATCGGGCTGAAGTGCGGCCCGTCGTTGAAGCCCGACGACCTCATGCGGCTGATCGACAAGCTCAATCCCGACAACGAACCCGGCCGGCTGACCCTCATTGCCCGGTTCGGTGCCGACAAGGTCGAGAAGCACCTGCCGGAAATGATCCGCGCCGTGAAGCGGGAAGGCCGTATCGTGGTTTGGTCCAGCGATCCGATGCATGGCAACACGGTGAAATCGACCTCGGGCTACAAGACCAGGCCATTCGACTCCATCCTCGCGGAAGTGCGCCGCTTCATGTCGATCCACCAGGCCGAAGGTACCCACGCCGGCGGCATCCATGTCGAGATGACCGGCAAGGACGTGACCGAGTGCACGGGCGGCCTCAGGGCGCTCCGCGACGAGGACTTGAACGACCGCTACCACACATTCTGCGATCCGCGCCTCAATGCGGCGCAGGCGCTGGAGCTGTCCTTCCTCGTGGCCGAGGAGATCAAGAAGGAAATGGCTTCGCGCCCGCGGACCGACGACGATGAAGCCGTGGAGGCCGCCGAATAGGCGCGACATCCCGCTGAAGATGGGGCAGGCTTGCCGAAATTGGCGTCAGGCCGTTGCCTCTAGCTTGTCCTTTGGGGCATCAAACAGCCCGAACCCGTCGAACAGGCAGCGGTAGAGCTTCAGATCCTCGGCGAAGGCCAAGGCCACGACGGACCGCAATTCGTCGTCATAGAAGCTGACGGGATTGGGGCGCATGCCGTTGAGCATGATCGCTTCAATCTGCCAGATTTCAGTGTCTGCAAAGCTCTTCGATGCCGGCAGAAGCTTGTAGTGGCTCGAGTCATGTCTGACCATGGGCCGCGAATCGATAATCTCGAGGCCGATCTTGTCGCGCAGCGCAGCGCTGGCAGTGGCGAAATCTTCGACGCTAAAGAGGTCATCGTAGGTCTTGTAGACGAGAAAATCGACCTGCGGCCGCCAGTGAATGTTGTTGTGCTTGATCTGCGGCCTCATCATTTCCTGGCAAAAACGGCGAAACGTCAGTCGGGGCAGGTCGACGATTTCGCCGGTCAATTCATGGAAGTGCCAGGCATCGGGCCGGCGCGAGACGATCTTGTCCAGGAAGCAGCTGACCAGGCGCGAGTAGGGGCAACGCAGGAAGGTGAAGCAATAATCCACCGTCGCCAGTTCTCTGAGCGATGGGCGGAAGGTCTTGTTGTTACGGTGAATCCAGCGCCAGTCCTCGGCATCGCCGATTGCCCCGTTGGCCAGAGCGATCGACAAGCGCATGGTCGAGCAAGCGTTCTTGGGGATCATTGAATAGATCGCGCCAGAATCGTAAATCTGGATCGCATGATCATGCGCAAGCTTGTGCTGCCCATTGGCCTCCAGGTTCCTTGCCTCACCTGAAGATGCATATCGTAGCTGCCGCCCCATCAGTTGGAACCTATGGTCATGTGTGAGTCGCGGCAAGACCATTTTTTTGCCCCGCGGCCGCCACATTCTGCTTGAGGGCTTTGCCAGCAATGGTTGAGGCGTCTTTGTCGCTTTCGCGCCGTCCGCCTTTCCAACTCGACCGAATCGCGACGGATTTGATTTCGTGACAGTTTTTGAGATGAAAGAATGATCGGATCGAATTTGCAGCTTGCAACGAGAGCGAGCAAACTTATCTTAGCGGCAAATATTAACCGGCAACTGAGCTCGGATGGCATCATGGGTGCGACATTTTGCCCGTGGACTGGCATCTCGTAGCGCAGCGCTGAGCGGACCTGGCATAGGCGATACCGGCGGAAATCTTCACCCCTTTCGGGCGTGGTAGAGATTGAGGCCGTTGGCGCCGAGAATGAGGCCGGCGCCAAGGACCGACCAGCCATCGATGGCCTCGCTGTAGATCATATAGCCCAGGACAGCCGTGAGTGGCAGGCGGAGGAAATCCATCGGCATGACCACCGTCGCATCGGCCAGCGATATGGCCCTGGACAGGCAGTAGTGCGACCCCGTTCCGGCCAGCACCACGATGGCGAGCCAGAGATAGTCACCCGATTGTGGCGTGACCCAAGTGAGCCAGGTCGGCACGATGCCGAACACGGTCTGGATGGTGAACATCATGAAGATGACGGTCAGCGCCGAATCCCTTCGGGTGATATATTTGGTGAAAGTCACCGCGGTGGCAAAGAGCAGAGCCGCCGCCAGCGCCACGGGATGACCAAGGCCGAGTGCGCCCACCGGCTTCACGATCATCAAAACGCCAGCGAATCCAACGACAAGGGCGATGATCTTGAATCGATGCATGCGCTCGCCGAGAAACGCCGCGGCCAGCATGGCGATCCACAGCGGCATGGTGAACTCGATCGCGATCACCTCGGCCAGCGGGATGAGCAGAAGCGCCGAGAACCACAGATATTGTCCGCCATAATGGAGCACATTGCGCGCCATATGCAGGCGGAACTGGCTGAACCGTCCGCTGAACCCGCCATTTGCAAGCACGAAGGGCAGGAGGATCAGGCTGGCGAAGAAACTGCGGAACATCATGATCTCGAAGACCGAGATGTCCCGGGTCAATTCCCGGCCGGCGACCGTCATGCCCAGGGTGGCGACCAGCCACCCCGACATCCAAAAGGCCGCCTGACCGATCTGCTGTTGCCCCGGCATCGTTTCTCCCTGTCGTCGAATAGCGCGAAGGGTGCGGCAGCGGTAGAGCGGAAGGCGCATGCCGGGCAAGATATTGCGCCGCACTTGACGGACAGACCGCCCTGACGCATGGTGCGCGCCGCCATGACCACCGCCCGCCAACCTGCCGTTATGATTTGCGGCATTATTATTTGCAGCTAGCCGAAAACCGCTGGCAGGGCGCCGCTTGACTTGACCATCAGATGAAGCGATCCCGGGCCGGCAGAGCCTGAGGACCCTATGACGCTCCGCCTCTACAATACCCTGACCCGCCAGAAGGAAGACTTCCGGCCGATCGATCCGGCCAATGTGCGGATGTATGTCTGCGGGCC
>JAGRLX010000436.1 GCA_020441605.1 Alphaproteobacteria bacterium | reverse complement strand
CAGGTTGAAGCGGAAGGGATCGAGATCGGTGATGGTCAGCACATAAGCGACCATGGAGCCGGCACCCGAGCCACGCCCCGGCCCCACCGGAATGCTCTTGGATTTCGCGTATTTGATGAAGTCCGACACGATGAGGAAGTAGCCGGGGAACTGCATCTTGGTAATGACGTCGAGCTCGAAGTCGAGCCGCTTGACGTAATCCTCGCGGCTGAAGCCCTCCACCATGCCGCGCGAGTCGATGCGTTGCGCCAGTCCTTCATGAGCCTGTCGCCTGAGTTCTTCCGCCTCGTCGCCTTCACCAAAGCGTGGCAGAATGGGCTTGCGCGAGCGCACCCGATAGGCGCAACGCATGGCAATCTCGACGGTGTTCTCCACCGCCTCCGGCAAATCGGCAAACAACGCCGCCATTTCGGCCTGCGACTTGAAACAGTGCTCAGGGGTGAGGCGCCGCCGGTCTTCGGTGATCAGCACCTCGCCTTCCGCAATACAGATCAGCGCGTCATGGGCGGCATAGTCGTCGGGCTTGGCGAAGTAGCATTCGTTCGTCGCAACAAGCGGTACTTCAAGATCGTAGGCGAGTTCGATCAAACCCGCTTCTGCGATGCGCTCGGCCTCCATGCCATGGCGCTGCAACTCGATGTAGAGACGGTCGCCAAAGACCGATTTCAGCCGCTCGATCAGATCGCGTGCGAGTGGGCCCTGCCCCGCCACAAGAGCCTCGTTGACGGGCCCCGCGGGGCCGCCCGTCATGCAGATCAGGCCAGCACTGTGATCGGCGAGATAGTCCCAGGTCACATGCTGTTCGGCATTGTCTGGCGAGTCGAGATAGGCCCGGCTCGACAGCTTCATCAGGTTGCCGTAGCCCTCCTCGTCCTTGGCAAGGAAGGCGAGCGACGGCATGCGGCGGAGTCCGGTCTGTGGCTTCGCCACGCCCTCCTTGGCCTCTGTCAAGTCGACCCGGAGCGTACAGCCAATGATCGGCTGAATACCCTTGTCGGCCATTGCGTCGGAAAACTCGAGCGCGCCGAACAGGTTGCCGGTGTCAGTGATGGCGACCGCCGGCATGCCGGCATCACGGGCGAGGCCCGCCAGTTTCTTGACCTGGAGCGCTCCTTCCGACAGGGAATAGGCCGTGTGGGTGCGCAGATGAATGAAGGTCACGCCGCGCATGGGTGAATCGTCCGCCATGGCCCCAGTCTAGCGCGGTCAGCCCGTGGTTTCAGCCTCTTCAAGGTCGTCGTGCACAGGCAACTGGTGGACGCCCTCGTAAGCCGTCAGGAACATCGCAAGATTGTCGGAGAGATGTTCCGTCAGATAACCGCCTTCCTGCACGATGACGGTGGGAAGCGCCAGTGAGGCGATCTGCTCGGCAATCCGGGCAAAACCGGCCTGGGTCACGCTGCCGCCTCTCAGCGGGTCCGCCTCATGGGCATCGAGACCAAGCGAAATGACCAGCGCGTCAGGCCCATAATCGTCGATCTTGGCAAGCGCCAGATCAAGCTCGCTCAGCCAAACATCATCGCCGCTGCCAATCGGCACCGGCAGATTGAGATTGCAGCCGGCACCCCGCTGTTCGCCCTCTTCACCTGCACCTCCCCAGTAGAACGGGTAGTACGACGCCGGATCGGCATGAATCGACACCGTCAGGACGTCGCCGCGGCGGTAGAAGATCGCCTGCGTGCCATTGCCATGATGAACGTCGATGTCGAGGATCGCCACGCGCCCGTGTTGTGACAGCAGCTGCTGGGCAGCCAGGGCCGCATTGTTGAGATAGCAGAATCCGCCAGCTCTTCCGGTGAAGGCATGATGGCCCGGCGGACGGCAGAGCGCGTAGACGACGGGATCTCCCTTTAGGCAAAGATCCGCCGCCGTCAGCGCCGTC
>JAGRLX010000435.1 GCA_020441605.1 Alphaproteobacteria bacterium | reverse complement strand
GGCCGCGATGCCGGACTTTTTCCATACGAAACGGATGCCTTCAAGCCTCTCTAATATGGATAAGGAGTTACTGATAGGCTCAATATCCGTTTTGAGGCGTTTGTCTGATAAATGCAAATAAGCCGATGCATAAACGTTACTTGATGCTGAAATGACGCCTGTGACGCTCACGCCCGTACTGCTTATGGTGCCAGCGACTTCGAGCGACGTTTGCGGGCTTGCTGTGCCTATGCCGACGTTGCCGCCTGCAGCTATCATCATGCGAGAGGTCATTGTCCCGGCCACATCTTCTAGAAAATGCGTATTCTGATCCGTTATAATGTTCAACGTCCCACCGCTTATACCAAAGCCGTACACTCCTCCCCACAAATCAATGTGCGAGACGGATGCATCTCCGGAGTTGTCGTAGTAATCGCCGAAGTTAATGCGCGGGGTGGGCGCGGCCCCGGTTAAGCCACCAGACAAGGCAACGACGCCACTCACATCCAAGGTCGCCCCCGGACTCGTCGTCCCGATACCGACATTGCCGTTGTGATCGAGACGCATTTTTTCTGTAGCAATAGCAGCGGGAACATCGCCTCCCCCAGGTGACGTGTAGAATTTGATGGTGCTACCGGAATATCCAGGAGGGGTAATCTTCAGAACATCACCCCCGTCACCGCCAAGATTCCAACCCGTCTCAATGATAGCGGCATTCCAATATGTTGGTGTGCTAGGGATTCTGATGCTTGAGCCATAAGGAAACGCAATATTTCCTCGCACGTGCAGACTTTCTTCAGGCGACGTAGTCCCGATGCCGACCTTGCCACTGAAGTACCCATTGGTGCTGGAAACACCATTGAGGGAGGTGATAGAAACGCCCGGCCCTATCCAGCGCCCGGTTGTGTCGAGGTAGCTTGTACCTTCCACGCCACCCGTGGTGAAGCTGATGGTTCCGTAGCTGGCGACGGCCATCCCCAATGTAGCCCCGCTGGCAACGCTGCTGGTGGAGATGCGGTCGACCGCGCTGCTACCACCACCGCCACCTCCGGTAATCTCATTGTAGTTCGTACCATCGCAGGCTTTCAGCGTGTCGCTATCGGTATCATAGACGAGCCCTCCTTCAACCCATGTCGCACGTGTATGCGGAGCGACAAGCGTAGCCGCCGGCGTGCAGTCCGCAAATGCGCTGGCGGAGGAGAAAAGACACAATGAAAATAAGAGCGCCCGCATAATGGCTCAACATTAGGGCCGTGCACCGCAAGTGGCAAAGTATACTTGGCGGCAACTCCGATCGATTTGGCCAAGAAATAGGCAGGCGCCAGTTTTCGCGACTTACAACCACCCCAGCGGGTAGTTATCTACGTTGACCGAGAGCGGGAGACGTTGGTCGGTCGATGAGAGAACAAGCCCCGGACCTTGCTTGAGCCCCAAGGCCTCAGCCACCTGAAGCCGTTTTGCCAGACGGCGGTCCACGCTCGCCGCGTTCTTGACGTCCATGGGATACGCTGTGCCCTCTTCGACAAGCAGGACGTCGACTTCCTTCTGGTCGAAGTCACGGTAGAACCATAGGGGCGGCTCCAGGCCATGATGGATGTACGACTTCCAGATCTCCATCACCGCATAAGTCTCGAGGAATGCTCCCGCTGCGGCCCCGGTCATCAGCGTCTCCGGGGAAGGCCACTGGGCCAGCCAGGCCGCCAGACCCGTATCCGTGAAATAGAGCTTCGGCGCCTTCACCAAGCGCTTTGCCTGGTTGGCATGATAGGGCATCAGCCGGATGACCAGACCACTCGCCTCCAGGATGGAGAGCCAGGCCTGCGCCCTCGCAGACGTCAGATCGGCCTCATTCGCGAGCTGGCTGACATTCAACAGCTGACCGGTTCGGCCCGCCACCAGCCGCATGAACACCATGAAGGCGTTGCTGTCGCCAACCTGAGCCAAATCCCGCAGGTCGCGCTGCAGGTACGTCGCGACATAGGCCCGGTAGAAATCGTCCGGATGGAGGTTCGGATTGACATGAAGCTCGGGGTAGCTCCCGCGCCAAATCCGCTCGAACAGTGCCCGGCTCGTCATGGGCGCTGCCGGTTTGTCGGGCCCCGGTGGTCGGAAGGGAAGTGCCGTGCTGTCGTTGGCCAGCTCGCGCGTCGATAGCCCGGCTAGGTGAAGGATGCCCAGACGCCCGGCGAGGGAATCGCTGATGTTCTTCATCAAGTGGAACTGCTGAGATCCCGATAGCCAATACATTCCGGGCCTGCGATCCGCGTCGACGACCAGCTTGAGCACCGAGAAGAGCTCCGGCGCGTACTGGACTTCATCGATGATGAGCGGGGAAGAAAACCGCTGCACGAAAAGCTTTGGGTCCTGGTTCGCCAGCAGCCGAAGATCGGGATCATCGAGCGTCACGTAGCGGATATCGGGGTGATGCTCTTTCAGCAGGGTCGATTTGCCAACCTGCCGCGCGCCGGTTACCAGCACGACCGGAAAAGCCTTTTCAAGGCGACTGAGGGACTCTGAAAGGGTTCTCCGCACAAACATCGTGTACTTTTCTTCGCAGGAATAATATACACGGACTTAGAGACCTTATCAACACCCGCCGATGCTGCCATTTGAGTGATATTCTTCAATGCGTTAGTCGTTCTGATGTTCGCATAATCATTCTTATGTGAAGTGATATGCGCTCCGGCAACGCTAGCGGCAAAAAGTTCGGAATGCGCATTGCTATCCTGTTATTTCTGAAATAGTATTGACGGCAAAGAAAGCGGCAATTCTGATCCAACTTCGCCCCTTTGAACCGTCCCTCCCCCAAGACCGGGACGGCCACCTGGCGGACCTCGCCATGGCTCTCGCCGTAGAATCCGCTGCCTTGACCGCCAGCCGCCCTGCCGAACTCTCCCAAGCCCTTGGACGGCTCGTCCGCTCGATGAACTGCTACTACTCGAACCTCATCGAGGGCCACCACACCCATCCCGTTGACATCCAACGCGCGCTGGCCGGTAACTACGATACAGCCCCTGACAAGCGAAATCTCCAGCTGGAGGCCTGCGCCCACATCGAAGTTCAAGAGAGCATTGACGAGGGTCAGGCGCCCTTTCCTGCTGTCTCAGAGGACTTTCTGCACTGGGCTCACCACGAGTTCTTCGAACGGCTCCCGCCCGATTTCACCACGGCGAGAAACCCTCTCACAGGCGAGCAGCAGCACGTTGTTCCGGGCGCCTGGCGTGATCGACATGTCCAAGTCGGCCGCCATCGGGCGCCATCACCCGACCAGATCCCTCAGCTCGTCCATCAATTCGTGGAAGCCTACACACCCCCCAAGCGCCCCAAGACCGACCAGATCATTGCCATCGCGGCAGCGCACCACCGTCTGCTCTGGATCCACCCCTTTCTCGACGGCAATGGTCGTGTCGCGCGTCTTCTCTCACACGCCATGCTCCGTGAACTCGGTGTCGGTTCCAATCTCTGGTCGGTATCACGCGGCTTGGCGCGCCAAGTCGGCGACTACAAGGCCAAACTGGCCGACGCCGACGAACCGCGCCATGGCGATCTCGACGGACGCGGCAATCTCAGCGACCGGGCCCTATATGAATTCTGCCGCTTCTTCCTGGAGGTCTGCCTCGACCAGGTCCGCTTTATGTCCGGGCTCCTCGACCCGGAGCGGTTCCTCGCCCGCATCACGATTTGG
>JAGRLX010000434.1 GCA_020441605.1 Alphaproteobacteria bacterium | reverse complement strand
CCCGGCAGGATCGAAGGGACGGTAATGCGCCGGAAAGCGGTAAACCGGTTGGCCCCGAGGTTCAGTGCCGCTTCCTCGAGCGTCCGGTCGAAGCCGGCAAGCGAGGCCAGGATCAGTCGTGTCGCCCAAGGAACCACCAGCAGGACATGCCCGAACACCAGCCCGCTGAACGACCCAAGGATAGGCAGCCCGGTCTTGATCTCGGTCTGCACCTGAAACACGAACAGCGCGAAGCCCAGCACGATACCCGGCACGATCAGAGGCATCAGCAAAAGGTTGTTGATGGCCCCCGACCCGGTGAACTTGCGCCGGTTGATGGCCAGCGCGGCGGGCAGGGCGACCAACAGCCCGATCAGGGTCGCCAGCACGCCAACCTTGAGCGATGTGACGAAGGCGTCGATGAAACGCTCGTCCTCGATCGCAGCCGAATACCAGCGCACCGAATACCCCTCGGGCGGGTAATTCGGGATGGCCTGCTGATAGAAGGACAGCCAGGTGACGAAGATCAACGGAATCGACAGGTAGACAAACCCGAAAACGGCCACGGCGTTCAGGGTCCAGCGCCGCAGACGCCGAAGGCCGAGCGCCCCGGGCATCAGGCGGCCTCCGGCAGGGTGTTCTTGTGAAACACGCCGCCCTTCATGATCACCGGCATGTGACGCCCCTGCCCTTCGAGCAGGCCGATATCCGCAACCGGATCGCCGTCCACCAGGATCAGGTCGGCCCAGGCGCCTTCGGCGATGGTGCCCAGCTGGCCCTTGCGCCGCAGGATCTCCGCGCCGATGCTGGTTGCGGACCGGATCACGTCAATCGCCGGCATCACCTCGCGGCGGATAGAAAACTCGCGGCTCTGATCTTCCATCAGGGCGCCAAGCAGATCGGTGCCATAGCCGATCTTGACCCCCGCCGCCCGGCAAATCTCGAGCGACCGATAGCCGCCCTCCAGCACCATGTCGTTCTTCTCGAGCATAACCGCCGGCATGCCGTAATCGGCGGCGCGTTCCTTCATCGCGACATAGGCGACCAGGTTGGGCACAATGAACGCCCCCTTCTCGGCCATCAGCGCCGCCGCCTTCTCGTCGATCAGGTTGCCGTGTTCGATGGTACGCACGCCATGCGCGACGGCGCGGTGGATCGCTTCGGCCGAATAGGCATGGGCCAGAACGTAACGCCCGAAATTCTCGGCCTCTTCCACGGCGGCCTCGATCTCGGGGATCGAGAATTGCAGACTGTCCAGCGGGTCATAGGGCGAGGCCACGCCGCCCGACACCATGATCTTCACCTGATCGCAGCCTTGCCGCATCTGTTCGCGTACCACCTTGCGCACCTGCTCTTCGCCATCGACGACGATGCGCAGGAAGGCCATGCCATTGCAGCACGGGCAGGAATAGCCCTGGCTGGTGCGCGAGCGGCCGTCGCTGTGACCGCCCGTCGGCCCGATCGACCGGCCCGAGATGAACAGACGCGGCCCTTCGATCAGGCCCTGTTCGATGGCCGTCTTCATGCCCCAGTCGGTGCCGCCGGCGTCCCGCGCCGTGGTGAAGCCCCGGTCGATCATGCTTTTCAGCCGAACCGCCCCGCGCGCCGCCGCCAGCGTCAACGGCACGTCTTCCAGCTTGCGGGTGTAGACTTCGCTGTGCATGGAATGGACGTGGCAGTCGATCAGCCCGGGCATCATCACCCGCCCGCCGCAATCCACCACCCCGGCACTCTCGGCCTTGATCGGCACATCGCTGACTTCGCGGATTCGGTCCTTCTCCACCAGCACCTCATAGCCTTCACGCGGCTCGGAAAAGGCCGGATCGAGCAGCTTGAGGTTCTTGAACAAAAGTGGCGCGGTCATCGCTTGATCTCGTCCTGGCGGTGAATGGTGTCAGTGAAGCGTGTTCTTGAAGAAACTGCCGTCCTTCATGATCAGCGGAATATGCGCCCCCTGATCCCCAAGCAGCGACAGATCCTTCAGCGGATCGTCCTCCACCAAGATCAGGTCGGCATAGGCCCCGGGGCGCAGGCATCCGAGCTCGCCTTCCCGCTTGACCACCTGCGCCCCGACCAGCGTGGCCGAGCGGATGATGTCCATCGCAGGCAAGACCTCTGACCGGATGACGAACTCGCGGCTTTGATCCACACGCAGCTGCCCGCGCAGGTCCGAGCCATAGGCCACCGGCACCCCCGCGGCCTTGCAGATTTCGAGCGAGCGCAAACCGCCCTCGATCACCACGTCGTTCTTTTCCAGCATGTCGGCGCTCATGCCAAAGCTTTCGGCGCGCTCCTTCATCGCGTAATAGGCAATCAGGTTGGCGATCAGGAACATCCCCTTGCCGGCCATCGCCGCCGCCGCTTCCGCGTTGATCAGATTGCCGTGCTCGATGGTCCGCACCCCGCCTTCGGCGGCGCGCAGGATGGCTTCGGGAGAATAGGCATGGGCGCAGACATAGCGCCCGAAGGCCGCCGCCTCTTCCGTCGCGGCCTTGATTTCGCCCATCGAGAACTGCAGCGAATCCAGCGGGTCATAGGGCGAGGCCACGCCGCCCGACATCATGATCTTGATCTGGTCGCAGCCCTGCCGCATCTCCTCGCGCACGGCTTTGCGCACTTCGGTCACACCATCCGCGATGGCAAGACCGAAGGACAGGGCGTCGCAACAGCCACAGCGCAGATCCATCGACTGCGAGTCGGTGCGCCGCCGTCCATCGCTGTGGCCGCCGGTCGGCCCGATCGCCCGCCCCGCGATGAACAGGCGCGGCCCGGGAAACAGCCCGTCCGCGATCCCCTGACGCAGACCCCAATCCGATCCGCCGGTATCGCGCACCGTCGTGAACCCACGGCCCAGCATCGCCCTGGCCTCGACCATCGCATGCGCCGTCATCAGCGTGACCGGCATCGACTCGAGCCTGCCTAGGGACACTTCGCAAAGCGTCAGATGAACATGCGAGTCGATCAGACCCGGCATCAGGACACGCCCGCCACAGTCGACCGTACTGGCGGTGGCAGACCTGATCGGCCCCTCGGAAAACTCGACGATCCGGTTGCCCTCGACCAGCAGCTCCCAACCTTCCAGAAGCTCATCACGTTCCGGGTCCAGGATCCGTGCGTTCTTGAAAACCGTCTGACCAGCGGCTGTCTGCATTGTCTTCCCGACCATCCCTTCAGGTCACCCGACTGCCAGGCGCGGATTTCTGCATGGCGGGAAAAACATCCTGAGATCAGAATGTTACGCCCACGCCTATAGAAGGCGCTGAACGCCACCATGCAGACCCGAAGGCCGACAGGTTGTTATCATGCCCCGATCCTGCCGAGAGATTTCGCGACCTGTCAAACCTCATTTTTGTTTCGTCCACTTGCCTAATAAAAACAGACGTGTTTGTGTTTATGTGCCCAGATTCTTATCACCCATGACGGTCAGGAATGCGAAAAAGCGCGGTCGAATCACCCTCGAACTGATTCGATGAAGCCCCC
>JAGRLX010000433.1 GCA_020441605.1 Alphaproteobacteria bacterium | reverse complement strand
CAACGGCGGCGAATACTACACGCCCCGCCCGCTGATCCGCGCGATGATCGCCGTCACCGACCCGAAGATTGGCGAAACGATCTATGACGGCGCGGTGGGGTCAGCGGGCTTCCTCTGCGAAGCCTACGACTACCTGCGCCGCCCGAATATGTCGGCGACCGACTATGAGACCCTGCAACGCCGCACCTTCTACGGTCAGGAGAAGAAGTCGCTCGCCTATGTCATCGGCATCATGAACATGGTCCTGCACGGGATCGAGGCCCCGAACATCGTCCATACCAACTCGCTCAACGAGAACGTGATGGACATCCAGGAGAAGGACCGCCACGACATCGTGCTGGCCAACCCGCCCTTCGGCGGCGGCGAACGGCGCGAGGTGCAGCAGAACTTCCCTATCAAGTCGGGCGAGACGGCCTATCTGTTCCTGCAACACTTCATCCGCAAGCTGCGGGCCGGGGGGCGCGCGGCGGTGGTCATCAAGAACACCTTCCTGTCGAACACCGACAACGCCAGCGTGGCGCTGCGGCGGGAACTCTTGGAGGCTTGCAACCTGCACACCATCCTGGATTGCCCGCAGGGCACGTTTCAGGGGGCTGGGGTCAAGACAGTGGTCCTGTTCTTCCAGAAGGGCGAACCGACGCGGCGCATCTGGTACTACCAGCTTGATCCGGGCCGCAGCCTGGGCAAGACCAACCCGCTGAACGATGATGACATGGCTGAGTTTGTGGCCTTGCAGCGCGGCTTTGTGACGGGGCCGAAGTCTTGGGTCGTGGACGTGGCCAGTGTGGATGCGGCGACATTCGATCTGTCGGTGAAGAACCCCAACGCGCCAGAGGCCGAGGCGCTGCGCAGCCCGGAAGAAATCATCTACGCGATCCTTGCCCGCGATGCCGAGACGGCGGACATCCTTGAGCGGATCAGGGGGCTGCTGTGAAGCCTGGGTGGCGGGTTGTTCCGCTGGGTGAGGTTTGCACTGTAACCAAGAAGCAAGGTGGGGCGCGGCCCTTGCCCTACGTTGGCCTTGAGGACATCGCCTCTGGAGGTGCCGGTTTATTCTTGGGAAATCTTGATCCGCAGACCGACAAAAGCACGACTTTTGAGTTTGAGCCGGGGCATGTGCTTTATGGTCGTTTGCGCCCCTACCTGAACAAAGTTCTCTTGCCGGAATTCGTTGGCCATTGTTCATCGGAAATCTTCCCCTTGTTGCCCTTACCACAGTTGGATCGAGGCTTTCTGTTTCATTGGCTGACAAGCCAACGAACTGTCGATGCAATCAACGCAACCTGCACTGGCGCACGGATGCCAAGGGCGAACATCTCAGAGTTGATGACCTTCCCCATCCCCCTCCCGCCGCTGGACGAACAGAAGCGGATCGTTGCGGTTCTGGATGAAGCCTTCGAGGGCCTCTCCCGCGCCCGCGCCAACGCCGAAGCCAACCTCGCAGACGCGCGCGAGTTGTTCAAAAGGGAACTTGAAGTTGAGTTCGCATATCTGGCTGAGGCGTACCCGCGCAGAACCGTTGGCGATATTGCCGTAATCAAAGGCGGGAAGCGACTACCAAAAGGTGAAAAACTCATTCAGAGCAGAACACCATTCCCGTACATTTCGATCAAGGACTTCAACGACGCTGGGTCAATTGACATTTCGTCCGTTGACTATCTGACGCCCAAGACTAGAGAAGCGATCAAGAACTACATAATTCGGGCCGAAGACCTTTACATCAGTATCGCCGGTACTATCGGCAAGACAGGCATCATACCTGCCGAGTTGGACGGTGCAAACCTGACTGAAAATGCCGCAAGAATGGTTTTTAAGGCGGGCATAAGAAATGATTACGTTTTC
>JAGRLX010000432.1:5164-6803 GCA_020441605.1 Alphaproteobacteria bacterium | reverse complement strand
AGCTGGCATCCCGCTTCCGTTGGCCCGGCAATGGACCAAAGCGGAACTCCAGCCTGAGCCGGGGTTCATTCCGGCACCATTACCGCAATCCGTCGATGATCCGAAGGTTTACCGGGTGAACTCCATCCCGCGCGGCGTGACCACGAAAACGCACCAGTCCCCGTGCAATGCCATCCCGCAGGACCTTATCACGCGGCTGGATAAAATATTTGCCGGTCTGGCGAATTCGACGACGCGGGTCCAGCCGAAGGCGTTTTGGGCTGCGCGCAGGGCTTCGGCGTTGGCGCGGCGGCCCAGGCCGCCGCTTCGCGCAGTCGGGTCTACCGCCACGACACCCGCCCAGAGTGTCCCTCCCATCGGACTATCAGGATGGTATCGCATGTCGCCATGCGCGGTGGCGAGAACACGACCACCAGCATCGCGGATCGTAACGAGCACCGAGTCGATGTCGTGTCCGGCGAGGTAATAACCAGGCAAGGGGGCGACACCACAAGCCTCGGCCAGCGCCTGGGCCGCGGCAATGGTCGTGGGATCGGGATGCGTTGCAGCCTCGATCTGCCATCCATGCGGCAGTCGGGCCGCAATGGTCGCAGAAGTAGCGGCCTCCACCGTCGGCCAATCGGCTGACCAGCATTCCCAATGGGGCCAGTCCCAGCCTCCGGAAAAGGTGCGGGAAATCCCTTGTGCAAGCTGAGCATAAGACCCGGGACCAAGGCCCAGCACGCCGTCTTCCTCGGCAAGGGCGCGAACCTCGTCCCAACCCAGTTTGTCAGGATCGACCACGACCATGAGGCGTCCGCCATTTGCCAGCACTGGCGCTGCCGCAATGCGGTCCGCGCGATCCCGGATGCGTCGTTGCAGTGTGATCTGCGCCGCGTTCCCGAAGAAATCAGACATGAAACTTGCCTCCTTGTCTGCGCCAAGAATGCACAGTTTGGACACATGCGCCGGGTGAGCCGCTGTCAGGGGATGCGCAGGGGTATTGCTCGTGATGGCAAACAGTCGACTGCATTGGCTAAGCGTTCGTTGTCGAAGATCAGTATCTGCTGCATCGGAAGAAACACCAAGTCCTATTGCAGGCTGTGTAGAAATGCGCTCATTGACCTCACCGGACCCGACAAAAGAAACAGGTTGCAGGACAGCCGGAGTTGGCAGAGCGCGTCCGCGCGCAGCTCGTCGTGGACTGGAAATTGGACGCCACACTTCTGGGCGCTTGGCGTCATTCCCGCGGCGGCTGGTATCCCGTTTCCGTTGACCCGGCGATGGACCAAAGCGAAACCCCAGCCCATCGTGTGGTCGCAGTGCGCCATCCGGCTTTCGAGGAAGCGTTCCAAATCCATCAACTGGATGCGGACCGCGCCATGTTTCGCCTCCGCCACGGCTTGCACCGTGTAGCCTGCCGCCGATACCAAAAAGGGCAATTTCCCGATCCTGCCGGAAAGTGCCGCGCAAGGCTGCGATTTCCTCTCGCGCGGCCTTGCTATTCTGCTGATGTTTGACCTGAACCGGGATGACCTGACCGCCGTTTTCTCAACCATGCGAGTTGAGAGAAGATGGTCCGGAAAGGGAACGAAGATGCCGAAGAAGAAGTAGGGAGCCGAACAGCTCATCACGAAGCTGCGGCAGGTCGAGGTGCCGC
>JAGRLX010000432.1:0-5077 GCA_020441605.1 Alphaproteobacteria bacterium | reverse complement strand
AAAGGTGACAGTTCAGCTCAAGGCCCAGGCTTTCTTGACCTCCTTCTCAAGCGACTTGATGGCGCTGTCCCGAAGCGCTGCCGGTAAGCACTCCGCAGCGAGATGTAGGATCGAAAGCCGGAAACAATAGCGATCTCGGTCAATGACAAGTCTGTCTCAGCCAAGAGACTTTGGGCATGTTCAAGTCGCATGGCACGAAGTGTGCGTGCAGGGGACGAACCAATGTGTGTTTGGAAGAGCCGTTCTAACTGTCGCCGGGAAAGGCCATGCTTTGTGGCCAACGACGCGATGTCGACTTCACTTCCGAAGCTTGACTGCAAATCCAGCAGGATCTTTGCGAGGACGGGATGACGAAGGCCAAATTCTGCTGAAATGGAGAGTCTTTGGTTATCGCCACCGTCGCGGGCCCTGCCGTGAAGACACATCTCTGCAACCTTTGTTGCGAGACCCTCTCCATATTGTTCTTCGATGATGGAAACGACGAGATCCACCGCGGCATTGCCGCCGCCGCATGTTATGATGTTCCCATCACGGCAATAAATCTGTCTTGAAATCGAAAGGTCCGGAAATGTTTCTTCAAAGGCGGGTTGGTTCTCCCAGTGAAGCGTGAACCGCCTGCCTGTAAGAAGACCGGCGCGCGCCAAGGTGAAAGCCCCAGTGCACAAACCGCCAACAACACGTCCGTGACGAGCTTGGTCACGTACCCAACCCACCGATCGGTTCGAGGCAGCAAGAAAACCATCGACCCCAGAGCACACAAAGATCGTGTCTCCAGGTCTCGTCTCGGCATAGCTGCCATCGACCACAATGGAGACGCCATTCGAACATTGCACCGGCAAGCCGTCTTCGGACAAAAGGAACCAGCGGTAGAGACAACTGTTTGTAAGTTGATTGGCAATGCGAAATGGCTCGAGAGCTGCTGAAAAGGCCAGCATTGTCATCTTTGGCAAGAGAAGGAAGTAGAAGTCCCGTGTTGTCGCCTCCCGCTCGATGATGTAGGTCGCGGAACCTCTGCTGACGAAGCGGTTGACATCGCCGTATGAAGCTCTGACGCTGCCATCAATCCGTGGGACTTGCTTCACCGCTATCACCTTTCGTCACCATCGCCGGACGAGCAGACCACGCCAACTGGACTTTGGCGTTAATGTCTTGGAGTTCGGTCAATTCGAATGTTCCGTCAACAGATCCGACGCTTTTGTCAGTGATTTGGTGAGCTGGGCGGGCGCCAAGTATGCTGACCGATTGTCGTGTCTCGGGGCACATGCCCCAGTTGGCACTCTGTTGTCGACACATGGAACTACAATTCTCTTGTGTCTGTCCGATTTTCATTAAGTCAAAACAGAACTGCAAGAAGAGTCAATTGCAAATGCGGGAACCCTGCGGGGGCCTTCCATCAGTCGTCCGACGTCGAACCTGCCGAAACCCTCGAGCTCCCACTACCGGTAAGTCTGAGATCGGAAGCCAGTTTCAAAACGCTCATCAAAGTATTTGCACTACGCATTTCCGGGTTTTGCTGGATGCCGATACGGTTTGGGACACAGGTATGGTTCTGGCCAAGTCGGGAGCACGAAGATGGACGCCTCTGCAATTTCGGAAAGCATTGCCACGATCAAGGTGTGGAGCATTGACGAGATGCGCCGCCGGATGCACACGCTTTACAGGATCATGGACGAGAAGCAGCTCGATGCGGTGATCCTGACCTCGATCCACAATGTGCTGTACTATACGGGCTTCTATTGTCCGCCGGTCGGACGGCTGCATTCCGCCGTCATCCCGCGCAAGGGCGAGCCGGCGCTGATCGTCTCGACGATCGAGGACCTGCGCGCCAACTTCAACTGCTACTACGCCGATGTCCGCCACTTCAACGACTGGCAGATGAGCCCCGTCGACAACAACATCCGGCTGTACAAGGAGGTGCTGCGCGACAACGGCATCAGTTCCGGTCGGCTCGGGATCGAGGACGACACCGTGTCGGTGGAGTTCAAGGCCAAGCTCGACAGCAACTTCCCGAAGTTCGAGTTCACCGATGTCGCCTATGACACGATGATGAGCCGGACCGTCAAGTCGGACGAGGAGATCAGCGTTATCCGGCACGGGGTGCAACTGTGCGAGATCGGTGGCTATGCGGCCATTGCCGCGCTGAAGGAGGGCCGCACCGAGGTCGAAGTGGCGAATGCCTGCAACGTCGCCATCGCGCAAGGGCTGCGCGAGCGTTTCCCCGATATCGAGTACGACGATCTCAACAACAAGTGCCTGTTCCAGACCGGCCCCTACCGCAGCCGGGTCGGCCACACGATGAATGCGCACCGGGTGATCCGCAAGGGCGAGATGCTGTCCAACAACCCCTATTGCATCATCGCCGGCTATTACCACGTGCTCGAGCGTTCGATGTACTGGGGCCACATTCCGAACGAGGCGATGTCGTACTTCAAGACCAACGTTCGCGCGCACCATGCCGGCCTCAAGGCCCTGAAAGCGGGCCGCAAGTGTTCCGAGATCGACCAGCACGTCAATGCGGTCTACGAAGACGCCGGCATCGACTGGCGCAACCTCAGGTCCTTCGGCACCGGGCATTCGCTGGGCATCATGACCTACTGGTTCGGGCGGGAAAGCGGCGCCGAGCTCCGCCAGTACAACGACAACGTGCTGCAGAAGAACATGGTCGTCACCATGGAGCCGATGATCAACATCGACGGCCTCGGCGGCTTCCGCCACCACGACATCTGCCTGATCACCGACGACGGCATCGAGAACCTCAACACATTCCCCAATGGCGTCCTCCTCGTCGACAACGATCTCAAGCTCCAAAACGTCTGGATGCCAGACTAAGTAGGGAAGGAGGGAAATGCGAGTATCAAACAATCTGGAGGAACGGACAACATCGTGGAGCAGCTGAGAATTGTGCAGACCATGCGCTACGGTTCTACTGGTTGAGCGTGTCCGGACACCGATCCAGCGTCCATCTCATAGCGATATCCAAGGGTGCGTAGTGTTGAGCCTTTGTCCTTTGGATCGTCATCATCCTTACCAGCTGATCTGCAACCAACCGATACAAACCTAGGCCAAGGGACATTTGCCATGCCTTCAATTAACATGAGTAAGAAATGGCGCAGGTTCCGCGACTGCGTTGCACAGCGGCGTTACGAACTTAGAGAATTCATAAAGTCCGACAAGACTCCCCCACCATCTATGCGAAACTTCTGACGGGGGCTAAGGCGCTGTTCAAATAACGAGAACCGAACGGGTGGTGATGAGTTCATCTACGTTCGCTGAGACGCCTTCGCTTCTACACCCGTCATCTGGCAAATCGTTGGACTTTGGACGGTAATGGATCGAAGAAGTCTCACTGCCGCTATCATCATTTGCCTGTGCTTCGGAGAGATCCATGCATATGGCGTCCTGCTCAGTCCAATTGAACATTGGATCGGCATATCGCGTACCCAGTCAAGTCTCGTCTATTCTTCAGCCATTGTTGCATTGACGGTCGGAGTCTATTTTGCCGGGCGGCTAGAGGCTTCACTTGGTCTACAACGGTGTCTGCTCGCCTGCGGCTTGGTGGCGGCAATTGGATTGCTGATTGCTGCCATCTCGTCCAATTTCATCGGTCTGCTGATCGGCTTAAGCATGATTTACGGGCTGGTAAACGGTGTTGCCTACTCCATCTCCCTTGGCCTTGCGGCTCGGGCTGTGGCCGGGCGAGAGGGGCGGGCTCTTGGGTTTGCAACCGCAGCTTACGGACTTGGCGCCGTTCTGTTTGCGCAGGTTTTCGAGACTTCAGTTCAGTTGACGGATATGGCTATACTGCTGGTTCTCCTGGCGGCCATCAACCTGGCGGTCTGTTTGGTTGGGGCGGCATTGGCGGGGAGCGGCAGGTGTCAGTCTTTGCCGTCGATGAGCCAGAGCGGCGCGGGTTTCTCGCGATACTTGCTCTTATTGTGGATATGCTATTTTCTTGGGGCGTTTTCGGGCCTCATGGTTCTTGCGCACGCGCCATCCATCGCTGCTTGGTATGGAAGTACCCGGGCTGGCGTTGTAGCAGGCATGGTGGCCGTCGGTAGCGTTGCCGGCAGCTATTTGGGCGGATTCATGTCAGAAAGGGTGTCCGGCCGCGTTGGCCTTTCACTTCCATTGTTCCTGCAAATGGCTGCGATTGCCAGCGTGCCACTTGGAGCGACACTGCCGGTGGTTTTCGCCGCGCTGGGGTTGTCCGGACTTTGTTATGGAGCCCTAACAGCCGCAGTTCCGGTGGAAGTATTGCGAAAGTCGGGGGCCAGCGGCTTTGCTCGCGACTACGGAAGAGTGGTCACAGCATGGGGCCTTGCCGGTTTGGCAGGGCCAGTGACTGCGGGCCATCTTTATGACTTGACGGGAGGGTACAGCACATCCCTTTCAGTTGCCGCAGTCCTGTCGGCGGCTTCTTGCCTGCTCATCATTGGCGTAAGACTTGCGCCAAATGTAAACTGACCTGACCGGCATTGTCTTTGCCCGCGAGGAGATCGGGCTGACGGAGCAGAGCCACTATCGCTGCCGGATGGAATAGGGAGCCTCAAACTCGAACAGGCCCGGAAGCTGAAGCAGCTCGAACTTGCGAACGGGTGGCTCGAGAAGCTGGTCGCTGATCTGTCGCTTGAGAAGCAGGTCTTGAATGACATTGCAGAGGGAAGCTTGTAAGCCCGAGCGACGCCGGCAGGCCGTCGATGCAGCTCGTGAGAAGTACGATCTCCGCTAACGTAGCGCCTGCCGGATGGTCGGGCAACACAGGGGAACGCAGAGATACGCTCCAACACTGAAGCCTGATGAGGATGAGCTGACCCGTAACATCGTGGTACTTGCCTCGAACTATGGCCGTTACGGCTACGGCCGGGCGGCGTCCATGCTCAATGACAGCAGCATGGTGGTGGGCAGGGACCGGGTTCAGCGCATATGGCGCCGTGAGCGGCCGAAAGTCCCGCAGAAGCAGCCCAAACGATCCCGGCTCTGGTTCGGAGATGGGTTCAGCCATCCGAACTTCTGGCCGTCGACGTAGGCGTCCGCGAACCTGCCTTAGGTCGCTTTGACCTTGCCCCCGCATCTTAAT
>JAGRLX010000431.1 GCA_020441605.1 Alphaproteobacteria bacterium | reverse complement strand
GCGTCCGGCATGGACGACGTGATCTTTTCCGGCACCACGCAGCGGCCCGCCCGCAACATGGCAGAAGTGGTCGTCACCATGATGAACGATAGCGGCGATGGCCCGCTACAATATGCCGCCCATGAGACGCTGGAGATTTCCCGGCGGATCGAGCGCGAGGCGGGTTCCGCCTATCGCATCAACGGCAAGGACGTGCGGGCTCGCGATGTGCAGCTGCTCTTCGCCGATGCGTCCACCGGCGCCCGGTCGCCCGCCCTGGTGCGCCAGGGTCAGATCGGCGAGATCATCAATGCCAAGCCCCAGGCCCGCCGGTTGATCCTCGAAGAGGCCGCCGGCATCACCGGCCTCCATACAAGGCGCCACGAAGCCGAGCTCAAGCTGCGCGCGGCCGAACAGAATCTCACGCGCCTGGACGACGTTACGGCGCAGCTCGAAACCCAGCTCAACAGCCTGAAACGGCAGGCGCGCCAGGCGACGAAATACAAGCAGCTTTCTGCCGAGATCCGGCGGCTCGAGGCGGCGGGCCTCTATGTCGCCTGGAAAGATGCTTCCGAAGCGGCGACCCGTGACGCGGTTGCGCTCGACGAAGCCACCCGCCTTCTGGCCGAACACACCCGTTCCGCGTCCGAGAAACTGCGGTTGCGCGATGCGCTTGGTGAAGATCTTCCCGGCCTGCGCGAACAGGAGGCGATCCGCGCCGCGGTGCTGCAGCGCGTGTCGCACGAACGGACTGCGCTGGACGAGGAAGAGCGCCGTGCCGAGGCCCGGCGTGGTGAACTGGACCAGCGGATGGCCCAGATTAACAGCGACCTGTCGCGCGAGCAGGACTTGCTCAACGACACCGACCGGGTTCTGGCCCGCCTGGCCGAGGAAAATGAAGGCCTCGAGGCGCTTCAGGGCAGCGACACGGATATCAGAGCGGAAGCTGCCGTGGCCCTGCAGACCGCGGCCGAGGCCCTGGCGCGCTCGCAGGAAGCCGCAGACCAGGCCAATGCGCGGCTGTCCGAGCTCACGGCCCGGCGCAACGCCATCCTGCGAACCATCGACGACCAGAAGGCCCGCCTCGCCAAGCTCGAGCGCGAAGCGGCTGAAACGACCGCTCGCCGCGAAGCATTGATGGCCCGCTATGCGATCGAGGGCGACGGCGAGAAGCTTGCCGCCGCGGTCGAGACCGCCGTAGCCACGGCGAGTGCTTCCGAAACCGCCGCGGGCGAGGCCGAGGCCAGCGTGCGTAGCGCCCGCCTGGCCGAGGCGGAAGCGCGTAACCTGCATGACGAGGCGCGGCGCAAGGCCGACCGGCTACAGACTGAAGTCCGTACACTGAGCAATTTACTGAAGGCCGGCGGCGGCGAATTGTGGCCGCCGCTGATCGACTCGCTCAGGGTCACGCAAGGCTATGAGACTGCGCTCGGTGCCGCCCTTGGTGACGATATCGATGCCTCGGCCGACGAGGGCGCGCCGGTCCATTGGCGCGGCCTTCCGCCCCTGGAGCAGACGATGCCGCTGCCCGATGGGGCCTGGGCTCTTGCCCAGTTCGTCGAGGCGCCACCGGCGTTGCGGCGGCGTCTGTCGCATATCGGCGTGGTGTCCAAGGCCCTGGGCCAGGCGCTGCAGCCACAGTTGAAGCCGGGCCAGCGGCTGGTGTCGCGCGAGGGCGACGTCTGGCGCTGGGACGGATTCACCGCCGCGGCCGATGCGCCGAGCGCGGCCGCCAAACGATTGGCCGAGCGCAATCGGCTGTCCTCGCTCGAGACGGAAATGGGCGAGGCCGCGAAGGCCGCGGAAGAGGCCAAAGCGAGTTTCGATGCATCCCGTACCGCCGTCGAGACCGCCGTGAGGGTGGAACGGGACCGGCGTGAGGCCGCGCGGGCCGCAAACTCGGCGGTGGATTTCGCCCGTCGGGCGCTTGCCAACCACGAACGCCAGGTGGCCGAGCAACTGGCCCAGACCAGTGCCCTGGACGAGGCCCAGCGCCGCATCGAACAATCTCTCGGCGAAGCCCGCGGCCAGTTCGAAAGCGCTACCGCAGAGGCTGCCGCCCTGCCGGTGCTGGATGCGCTGCAGACCGAGCTTGCACAACTGCGCGACACGGTGAACCGCGACCGGGCAGCCTATGCTGAAGCCCGCGCCCGGCATGATGGCCTTGAGCGCGAAGCCAAGCTGCGCAGCGACCGGATCAAGATGATCGAAAACGAGCGCAACCAATGGACCGGGCGGGCCGCGAAGGCCGCCGAGCAGATCGAATCGCTCGGCGTGCGGGCGGAAGAGACCCGCGCCGTGGTGCTCGAACTTGCCGCACTCCCGCAGCAGCTTGCCGACAAGCGTCTCAAGCTGATGAACACCCTGGCCGAGGCCGAGGCCGAGCGCAAGGCCGCGTCCGACGCCCTCGCGGCTGGTGAAAACGCCCTGAGGGCAGCCGACCAGGACCTGCGCGCCGCCCAGGAACTGCTTTCGACATCGCGTGAGGACCATGCAAGGCTCGGGGCGAGGCTGGAGGCCAGCCGTCAACGCCAGGAGTCTTGCGAGCGCCGCATCGGCGAAATGTTGCAGTGTGCGCCGGGCGAGGTTCTGTCCACGGCTGGGCTGGAACTGGACAAGATCGGGTCCGCCGAGGCCATCGAGCACCGGCTCCTGGGGCTTCGCGAAGATCGCGAGCGGCTCGGTGGTGTCAACCTCCGTGCTGACCAGGAAGCAGTGGACGTGGCCAGGCAGCTCGAGGGCCTGATCAAGGAGCGCGACGACCTGGTTCAGGCGATCAACAAGCTCAGGGGCGCCATCTCGAGCCTCAACCGCGAGGGCCGCCAGCGACTCATCGATGCCTTCGACACGGTGAATACCAAGTTCGGCGAACTGTTCACGACACTGTTCGGCGGCGGCAAGGCGGAGCTGCAGTTGATCGAATCCGACGATCCGCTCGAAGCGGGACTCGAAATTATCGCCAATCCGCCGGGCAAGAAGCCGACGACCCTGTCGCTGCTGTCGGGCGGCGAGCAGACGCTTACCGCGCTGTCGCTTATTTTCGCGGTGTTCCTCACCAATCCCTCTCCGATCTGCGTGCTCGACGAAGTGGACGCGCCGCTCGACGACCACAATGTCGAGCGTTTCTGCAACCTGCTGGACGCGATGCTGGAGCGGACCGACACGCGCTTCCTGATCATTACCCACCATGCCCTGACCATGGCACGCATGCACCGTCTCTTCGGTGTCACCATGATGGAACGTGGTGTGTCGCAGCTGGTCTCGGTGAATTTGCAGGAAGCTGAATCGATGGCTATCGCCAGCTAGCATACAAGTGAACCATGAGGGACTGACGTCATGCCTGCCAAGGTGGAAAAGCCACGTCATCGCTCACCTCTGCGCCTCGCTCTCGGCAAGGCCTGGTTCATCACCCAGCGGCGCATCGAATGGCACGCATCGGGAAAGACTTTCGCTCGCCAGCGCAGTGCCGGCCCCCTCGGCCATCTGCATGCCAGCCATCGCACGCCGATGCTGCGTGAATTGCGCGGCGTCGATATGTGGCTGCAGCACAACAAAGTCGCCTCGCTGGGTGTCGCGGCCTCGTGCATCGATGGTCTTATCCTAAAGCCGGGGGAGGTGTTTTCCTTCAGGCGGATGGTCGGCAAGCCCAAGGCGTCACGCGGCTTCAAGGTGGGCATGGTGCTGAACAACGGCCGGATCACCCAAGGCATGGGCGGAGGCCTGTGCCAGATGACCAACCTGATCTACTGGATGACCATCCACACCGAGTTGACAGTCATCGAACGGTGGCGCCATGGTTTTGATGTCTTTCCGGATTCGGGCCGCACCCAGCCCTTCGGCTCCGGCGCAACCTGCGCATGGAACTACATCGACCTGCAGATCGAGAACCGCACGCCCGACACCTATCAACTCCGGCTGCTCGTAGAGGGGAAAGATCTGTGTGGCGAATGGCGCGCGACGGTGCCACAACGCGTCCGCTTCGCCATCGCCGAGCGCAATCACATGATGCGGCACGAATGGTGGGGCGGTTATTCTCGCCACAATGAAATCTGGCGGACACGCCACGATGCGGTGAGCGGCACGGACCTGGGCGAGGAGTTCGTCACCGAGAACCATGCCATCATGATGTATCAACCCTTTCTGGAGCAGGCTTCCTCATGAACATCGTCTTCGACATCGGTAACGTCTTGCTGCATTGGGACCCGCGGGTACTCTACCGCAAGATCTTCGCCACCGAGGACGAGGTCGAGTGGTTTCTCACCCATGTCTGCCCGCCGTCCTGGAATCTTGAACAGGACCGGGGCCGCAGCTTTGCCGATGCCGTGGAAGAAGCCACCACCCGCCATCCCGACCATGCCGAGGCGATCGCAGCCTATCACCACCGCTGGCATGAGACGCTCACCCATGCCATCGATGGTTCGGTCATGATCCTCGAGGAACTGAAATCGAGAGGCGCGCCGCTCTATGCCATCACCAACTGGAATCAGGACAAATTCCGCGAAACCCGGGCACGCTATGGCTTCCTCGAGCATTTCCATGACATCGTGGTCTCGGGCGACGAGCGGTTGGTGAAGCCGGACCCTGCGATCTACCGGCTGCTGCTCGACCGCAACGGGCTCGAGGCTTCGACGAGCCTGTTCATTGACGACAGCCCGAAGAACGTCGCCGGCGCCCAGGCCGTCGGCATGAAGGCCCATCATTTCACCAGTCCGGAGAACCTCCGGGCGGCATTGCAGGCCGAGGGATTGCTGTAGAATCAGCCGGCTTGCCGGACTTTTCGACGCAGCGCGGGATGGCCTGTGATTGATCTTCTAAATCAACAGCTTAGAATCAGAATCCATTTCTTGACACAATCTGTTCCCGTCACTAAGAAGGGCGCGCTTTGGGAGGGGGACTTTCCGAGCGCGCTTAACGTTTGCCCGGAAGGTCGTAACACATGACGGAACCGCGCAAAGGCAAAGAGCGGAGCGGCAGCCCCCAATCTGAGCTGGGCGATCTCTCGGAACGCCTTAAGGATCTTTCAGGCCGGATCGCGGCGGAAAGGTCCGAGCAGGCCGAGAGCGCGAAGCCGTCCGCGAGCCTTCAGGGCGCCACTGGCTATGCCAAAGGCTACCGGCTCGCGAG
This sequence comes from Alphaproteobacteria bacterium, assembly GCA_020441605.1. The sequence continues at coordinate 1,135 of JAGRLX010000431.1, read as the reverse complement.
CGAATTCGTCGCCGGAACACTGGTTGGCGGGCTTTTCGGCTATGGTGTTGACTGGCTGTTCGGCACGCTGCCCTTTGGATTGATTGTCTTTCTGCTCCTGGGTTTCGGGGCGGGAATTCTGAACATGGCGCGCGCCGCCAACAGGATTCCACCGGCACAGGAGCGGCTTGGTTCCAACCGGCCGCCGCAAGCGGTCACAGATGATGAAGAAGAGGACTGATCGTGGCCAACGATCCGATCCACCAGTTCCAGATCCAAGATCTTGCCGGCCCCTTCCATATCGGAGGGCTGGAGATCAGCTTCACCAATTCGGCCCTGTTCATGGGTCTTTCGGTCGCGGCGGTGACCGGCATCCTGCTCGCGGCCTCGTCCAAGGGCGCCCTGGTGCCCGGCCGGCTGCAGTCGATCGGCGAGATGTGGTACAGTTTCGTGGAGAACATGGTGCGCCAGGTTCTCGGCCATGAAGGGAAGAAATTCTTTCCTCTGGTCTTCTCGCTGTTCTCCTTCGTCCTCATGGCCAACATGCTTGGCATGTTCCCGTATTTCTTCACCGTCACCAGCCATGTCGTCGTAACCGCCGCACTCGCGGTCTTCGTGGTTGGACTGGTGGTCGTGGTCGGCATCGCCAAGCACGGGCTTGGCTGGTTCAAGCTCTTCGTGCCCCATGGCGTGCCGGCGGTGATCCTGCCCTTCATCTCGCTGATCGAGATCATCTCCTTCCTGTCGCGACCGATCAGCCTCGGCCTTCGTCTGTTCGGCAACATGCTGGCCGGGCACATCGTGCTCAAGGTCTTCGCCGGCTTCGTGGTGAGCCTGGGCGCGCTCGGCTTCGGCGGCATCCTCGGAGCGATCGCGCCGCTGGCGATGGCCGTGGCCCTCACCGCTCTCGAGTTCCTGGTGGCCTTCCTGCAGGCCTTCGTCTTCGCCATCCTGACCTGTGTCTATCTCAACGACGCACTTCATCCTGGCCATTGATTTCAACCAACAACCCAACGCAAAACTCCAAGGAGACTAAAATGGAAGCAGATGCAGCAAAGCTGATTGGTGCCGGTATCGCTTGTATCGGAATGGGCGGCGCCGGTATCGGTGTGGGCCACATCTTCGGCAACTTCCTGTCGGGCGCCCTGCGCAACCC
>JAGRLX010000083.1 GCA_020441605.1 Alphaproteobacteria bacterium | reverse complement strand
GCCCCGCGCCGCAATTACAAGATCCAGGAGGTGATCAAGCGGCGCCAGATTCTTCTGGTGCAGGTGTTCAAGGAAGAGCGCGGCAACAAGGGCGCGGCCCTCACCACCTATCTTTCGCTGGCAGGCCGCTATTGCGTGCTGATGCCCAATACCGCCCGCGGCGGGGGCATTTCCCGCAAGATCACCGATGCCGGCGACCGCCGCCGCCTCAAGGAAGTGGCGCGCGACATCGAGGTACCGCAGGGCATGGGACTGATCGTACGCACGGCCGGGGCCCAGCGCACCAAGACCGAGATCAAGCGCGACTATGACTATCTGCTGCGCATGTGGGAGAGTGTCCGCGATCTCACCCTGTCGTCCACGGCACCGGCGCTGGTCTATGAGGAAGGCAGCCTGATCAAGCGCGCCATCCGCGATCTGTATACCAAGGACGTCGACGAGATCATCGTCGAGGGCGAACCAGCCTATCGTGAAGCCAAGGACTTCATGAAGATGCTGATGCCGAGCCACGCCAAGAACGTGAAGCTTTACAAGGACTCGCGCCCGGCGTTCTCACGCTACCAGGTGGAGAGCCAGCTCGACGGCCTCTATTCGCCGACCGTCACCCTGCCCTCTGGCGGCTACATGGTCATCAACCAGACGGAAGCGTTGGTGTCGGTCGACATCAACTCTGGCAAGGCGACCCGCGAGCATAACATCGAAGATACGGCGCTGAAGACCAACCTAGAGGCTGCCGACGAAATCGCCCGGCAACTGCGCCTGCGCGATCTCGCGGGGCTCGTCGTCATCGACTTCATCGACATGGAGGAAAAGCGCAACAATCGGTCGGTGGAGCGCCGCCTCAAGGAAGCGCTGAAGAACGACCGGGCCCGCATCCAGGTTGGCCGCATCAGCCATTTCGGCCTTCTCGAGATGTCACGCCAGCGGCTGCGGCCAGGCTTGCTCGAGGGGTCGTCGCGCACCTGCCCTCATTGCGAGGGACGCGGCATCGTGCGGTCGATCTCGTCCTGCGGCCTGTCGGTGCTGCGCGCCATCGAGGAACATCTGATCGCCCGGAAGGCGGAAAATCTGACCGTGAAATGCAGTCGCGACGTTGCATTCTACATTCTCAACGAGAAACGCGACAATCTGCTGATGATCGAGACCACCTATGGCATCTCGATCTTCATCGTGCCGAGCGACGATGTGCGGGGGTCCCAGGCGGTGATCGAGCGGGCGGCAGATCGCAACATTCCGCCGCGCCGCATCCAGGCAGCGCCGATCCGGATGGATTCGGTATTCACCGAGGCCGAGGAAGATGATGAGAGCGTCAGCGCCGCCGAGGACGAAGCGGCGGAAGACGAAGACGGTGAGGACGCTGAGCCGGTAGCGGAGGGGCGCACTGAGCAGCGCACCCCGGCCGGAGGCGAGCAACCGGACGGCGGACGCAAGCGGCGACGGCGGCGTGGCCGTCGGGGCGGTCGTGGCGGCAATGGCCGGGAGCGTGAGGACGGCGATGTCTCCATACCCCAGTCCAAGCCATCCGACGCCGAAGGCGAAATGCCGCCGGACGACGAAGCGGAGCTTTCCGCCTCGCCGGAAGAGACCGGCGCTGTCCCCGAAACCGATGTGGCACCTGAGACGATTGCAGCAGGTGGACCACAAGAGGCCGTGGCCGTCGAAGAGCCCACAGTGGCGGAAGCAGCCGAATCGGCACCGCCGCAGCGCCGTACGCGGTCTGGCCGTGGCCGCCGCGGGAGCCGTGCCGGGCGCGAAGACCGGCAGTCGGTGCCGGACGCTGAGGACCAACCCGCGGCTACGGTGGTGGAGGACGCACAGGCGGTGGTTGCGCCTGAAACACCATCTGAGGACATGGCATCGACCGTTCCTCCTTCTGTTGCCGATGTGGCCACGCCGGCCGTGGCCGAAGAGCCGATGGAAGATTTGGCTCCCCGCAAGTGGCAGCCTCCCGCAGCCACGATTGCCCCGGAAGCCGCCGAACGCAAGACGGGGTGGTGGAGCAAGCGCTAAACGACGGCACCTGGTGGCGAACGCAATGAGCGCAGGCCGGTGCTGGTGGCGCCGGGCCTCAAACTCGCCTCATTCAAGGTGGAATGAGACGGAAAGAGGCTTGAAACATTGCGGCATTCAACACGTCTGAAGCAGATTGTTGCCGTCACCATGGCGACACTTGTGGCACTCTTGGGCTTCGCCGGCGGCGTGGCCCAGAGTGCTGGCAAAGGGCGTGGCTTGCCTATCATCCGCGACGCCGAAATCGAGGGGCTGCTGCGCCTCTACACCCGCCCGATCTTCAAGGCTGCGGGGATCAACCCCAAGTCGGTGCGGGTCTATCTCATCGACGATCCACGGATCAACGCCTTCGTTGCAGGCGGGCAGCGGATCTTCGTGCATACGGGGCTCCTGACCCAGTCGCGGACTCCCAACGAGGTGATTGGCGTTCTGGCCCATGAGACCGGCCACATCGCCGGCGGTCACCTGGCCCGGATGGGTAAGGAACTCGAGCGGGCAAGCGTCACGTCGATCATCGGGATGCTGCTGGGCGCGGCAGCAACAGTCGGTGGCGCCATGTCCGGCAGTCACGAAGCGGCCCGGGCCGGCCAGGGCGTCATGCTGGGCTCACAGAGCCTCGCGACGCGAAACTTCCTGACCTATCAGCGTTCCATGGAAGCTTCGGCGGATCAGGCAGCGCTGAAATACCTGAATGCCACCGGCCAGTCCGCAAAAGGCATGCTGACACTGTTCGACAAGCTCGCCAACCAGTCGATTGCCACACTCCAGTATGCCGATCCTTATGTCATGTCGCATCCCATGCCGTTCGATCGCATCCGCAACCTTGAAAAGGCGGCCGCGAAGTCACCCTATTTCGACAAGAGTGACGCTCCAGAACTCATGCTGCGCCATGAGCTGATGCAGGCCAAGCTCGTGGGCTTTCAGGAGCCGGCGCAAACGGTGTTCCAACGCTACCCGCGCAAGGACAACTCCCTGCCTGCGCGCTATGCCCGGGCCATTGCCATGTATCGCCAGGGCGATATCAAGAATGCCCTGCCGGTGCTCGACAGCCTGGTGCGGGACCTGCCACAGAACCCCTATTTCTGGGAGCTCAAGGGCCAGGCCCTTCTCGAATCCGGGCGTCCAGCCGATGCCGTTGGACCCTTGCGCAAGGCGCTCGACGTGCTGCCCAACAATGGCCTGATCCAAATCATGCTCGGACAGGCGCTGATCGGCAGCGAGAACAAGGCAAGTGCCCAGCAAGCCGTCAAAGTCCTGCGCCAAGCCCAGCAGAGCGAAGGTGATACGCCCACGGTCTACAAGTTCATGGCGATGGCCTATGGCAAACTTGGCGACGTGCCGCGGGCCGAACTGGCGACTGCCGAGGCAGCCCTGCTCGAGGGCGACAAGAAGCTTGCGATCGACAAGGCCAAGTCGGCCCAGGAGCGCTTCAAGACCGGCACCCCGGAGTGGGTCCGCGCTAACGATATTTTGAATTTTGCCACGCGGAAGTGAGATAGACGCCCCGGACCAATCAGGGCAATGTGGCGCCACCAAACCAGAGGACCGACATGATCAGAACACTACGTACCGCCGCCGTCGCACTGGCAGTTCTGTGCACACCAGCGCTTGCAGGCGGCTTTGACGACAGCCAGCGCCAGGAGATTGGCGAGATCGTGCGCGAATATCTCATCGAACATCCCGAGGTCCTGCTCGAGGTGAGCAAGGCACTGGAGGAACGGCAGCAGGCGGCCGAGTCGGAGAAGCGCGAAGGTGCGCTGACAGCCATGGCCGCTGACGTCTTCCGCCTCGAGGGCGACTTCGTCGCAGGCAACCCCGATGGCGATGTCACGATGGTCGAGTTCTTCGATTACAATTGCGGGTGGTGTAAGCGCGGCCTGCCGGAAGTCCTGAGCCTTGTCGAGCAGGACAAGAATATCCGGCTGGTCCTCAAGGAATTCCCGATCTTTGGCGCAGACTCCGAGTATGCGGCATCGGCGGCGCTTGCCTCGCGCAAACAGGGAAAATATTGGCAGTTCCACGTCGCCATGCTCGGCCATGAAGGCAAAGTGACACGCGAGACGGTCGATGAGATCGCTGTTGCACAGGGGCTGGATCTGGCGCGTCTCAAATCTGACATGGAAGATCCCGAGATCGCGACGCTTCTGAAGAAAAATGACGAACTGGCCGGAGCATTGTCGATCCGGGGTACACCGGCCTTCGTAATCGACAAGGAAGTGATACCCGGTTATCTGCCGAAAGAAGGTTTGCTAGCCTCGATTAACAAAGTGCGCGATAACGGCGGCTGCAAGCTCTGCTGATGGCCCAAATCCCGTTTGGCCGCGACGCTTCCATGACTCGGCGGGACCGCCTATAAGCGGTCGAACCACTGGGGAATCGTGTTGTGGCCAACAAACCGATATTTGTGCTCAATGGGCCCAATCTCAACATGCTGGGCCTGCGCGAGCCGCATCACTATGGGTCCGAGACGCTGAAGGATATCGAGGCGCTTTGCGCAAGCCGGGCCGAGAGCCTGGGCTTTCGTACTGTTTTCCGCCAGTCCAACGTGGAAGGCGAATTGGTCACCTGGATCCAGGAGGCGCGCAGCACGGCAGCGGGCATCGCGCTTAATGCCGGCGCCTATACCCACACCTCGGTTGCGCTGCACGATGCGTTGCGTGCCGCCGATGTGCCCGCCGTTGAAGTCCACCTTTCAAATATCCACAAGCGCGAGGCCTTCCGCCATCACAGCTACATCGCGGCGGCGGTCAATGGCGTCATCTGCGGTTTTGGCAGCCACAGTTACAGCTTGGCCATCGAAGCCCTCGCGGCCATCATCAACGCAAACAAGAAGGGTTGAGAGAATGCCCCCGAAGAAGAAAGCCTCCCCTGCCCGGCCCACGGCCGCCAAGTCGGATCCGGATCTGGATCTGATCAGCAGCCTTGCCGAAATCCTCACCAGCACGGGTCTTTCGGAAATCGAACTCGACCGTCGCGGTACGCGCTTCAGGGTCTCGCGCCAGGTTACAGTCACCGCTGCGGTGCCTGTCGCCGCGGCCGCAGGGTCGGCCGTCGCAATGCCGGCCGCGCCCGCTGCACCGGTGGAAGCCGCCCCGCGGCCGAAGGACAATGACCATCCGGGTGCAGTCAAGTCACCGATGGTCGGCACGGTCTATCGGGCTTCCTCGCCAGGTGCGGCCGCTTTCGTCGAAGTGGGTTCGATGGTCAAACAGGGTCAGACCCTGCTCATCATCGAAGCGATGAAGACGATGAACCAGATTCCCTCTCCCCGCGATGGGCGGGTAACGCATATCTATGTGGACAACGGACAGCCGGTTGAATTCGGCGAACCCCTCGTGGTGATCGAATAGCCATGTTCGACAAGGTACTCATCGCCAACCGAGGCGAGATCGCATTGCGGGTGTTGCGGGCTTGCCGGGAGCTGGGCATCCAGACCGTTGCTGTGCATTCCACGGCTGACGCCGAGGCGATGCATGTCCGCCTCGCCGACGAAAGCGTCTGCATCGGACCGCCACCGGCGCGCGACAGTTACCTCAACATTCCGGCAATCGTCGCGGCCTGCGAGATCACCGGAGCTGAAGCGGTCCACCCGGGCTACGGCTTCCTTTCGGAAAATGCCAAGTTCGCCGAGATCCTCACCGAGCATGGGCTCAAGTTCATCGGCCCGAGTGCGGCCCACATCCGCATAATGGGCGACAAGATCCAGGCCAAGCTCACGGCCAAGGAACTGGGCATTCCAGTGGTGCCGGGTTCGGAAGGCGGAGTATCCGATGTCGCCGAAGCCAGGCGCATTGCCGGCGACATCGGCTATCCAGTGATCATCAAGGCGACCGCCGGGGGCGGCGGTCGGGGCATGAAGGTAGCGCGGAGCGAAGCAGATCTCGAAGTGGCGATGAACACGGCCCAGACCGAGGCTAAGGCCGCCTTCGGCAATGGCGAGGTCTATATCGAGAAATACCTCGAGAAGCCGCGCCATATCGAAATCCAGGTCCTGGGCGACGGCAAGGGCCGCGCCGTTCATCTGGGCGAGCGCGACTGTTCCCTGCAGCGGCGCCATCAGAAGGTCTGGGAGGAGGCACTTTCCCCGGCATTGAACGCGACCCAGCGTGATGAAATTGGCGGCCGCGTCGCGCGGGCCATGGCAAAGCTGGGCTATGAGGGTGTTGGCACCATCGAGTTCCTTTACGAGAATGGCGAATTCTACTTCNNGAGATGAACACGCGGCTGCAGGTGGAGCATCCGGTGACCGAGGCCATCACCGGCCTCGACCTCGTCCAGGAGCAGTTGCGCGTCGCCTCGGGCAGTGATCTCGCCTATGGCCAGGACGATATCTCCTTCGCCGGACACGCTATCGAATGCCGCATCAATGCCGAAAACCCCACAACCTTTGCGCCGTCGCCGGGGCGGGTGGATGCGGTGCATTTCCCGGGTGGCCTGGGCTGCCGGGTCGATTCCGCGCTCTATGCCGGCTATCGCATCCCGCCCTACTACGACAGTCTGATCGGCAAGCTCATCGTGTCGGGAAAATCACGTACCGAATGCATGATGCGGCTCCGGCGGGCGCTGAGCGAGTTCGTGATCGAGGGAATCGAGACGACGATTCCGCTGTTCCAGCAGTTGCTGGCCGAACCCGACATCATCGATGGCCACTATGATATCCACTGGCTGGAGCATTATCTCGCCCGGAATGTCTGATGAGCACGACCATCACGCCGCAGATCCTTCTCCGAGCCTATGCTGCCGGAATCTTCCCGATGGCCGAGAGCGCGGAGGACAATGCGCTCTACTGGGTCGAGCCGGACCAGCGCGGCATCATCCCCCTTCATGGGCTCCACATTTCACGATCGTTGCGCAAGAAGGTCCGGCAGCGGCTGTTTTCGATCCGCATTGATGGCGATTTCGCCGGCGTCATCGCGGCCTGCGCCGAAAAGACCTCGGACCGCAAGACGACTTGGATCAATGGACGGATCCGGAGCCTCTATACACAACTGCATCGTGCAGGATTTTGCCACAGTGTCGAATGCTGGCAGGATGGCCGTCTCGTGGGCGGGCTCTATGGCGTTCGCATCGGCGCGGTGTTCTTCGGTGAAAGCATGTTCTCGCGCGTCACCGACGCCAGCAAAGTGGCATTGGTTCACCTGGTCGCCCGGCTCAATGCGGGGGGCTTTCACCTGCTCGATGCGCAGTTCATTAACCCCCATCTGGAACGCATGGGCGCGATCTCCGTGCCAAAGGCGGAATACCAGCGCATGCTCGAGCCGTTGCTCGACATCGACGCGGACTTCTGGGCCTTCACGGCGGATGACGACCCGGAGGCGGTGTTGCGCGCCGCCTGCTCGGGTCAGTCCGCGGCTTCACCTTCGCCGATCTGATCCTGTAGTGTGCTGAGATCGGGCGTGGTCTCCACCACTGGCGGCGGCGCATTGGGGTCGCGGCACCCGGTGAGCCAGACGTCGTAAATGGGATGTTCCACCGCATTCAACCCCGGGCTTTCGGCAAACATCCAGCCGGTGAAGATCGACTTGCGCGAATTGTCGGCCGACAGTTCGTCCACGTTGACGAAGGTGGTCGTCTTCGGTTCCTCGGTCACCGGCCGGGTGTAGCAGACCTGGGGCTGCACAATCAGCCCGCCAAACTGCTTCTCCTGGCCGATCTCAACTTCGAAGGTCGTCGTCACTCCGGTGATCTTGTCGAGACCGCTGAAGACGGCGATCGGATTGGATATGCGCTCAGCCAATGCGGAAGTTGCCGTGGCCGCAAGGATGCCCACCACAAGGATCAGCCGCCTCATGGCTTTATCGCCTCGACGCGGAGGCGCACATAGTCCGCCGACCACTGGCCGGCGTCATCACAGAGTGCGGGCCGGAGCAGTTCCACCGTTTCCGCCAAGGCTGTTTCTTCTTCCTTTTCAAACTGTTCGAAGAATGGTTTGCGAAACAGCCTGAGCCATTCCCGCATGCCGGTGGGCAATGGGGTCGGCCGCGGAAAGAGACCGATGCGGCGCAATCGCAGTCCGTGGCGCTCGATCACAGCCTGATAGGCCGAGGGCGACGGGAAATACCAGGGATTGGCCAGATCGACATTGCCGCCGCGCTGCAGGCCGATTGCACGCATCGCGGTCACGATGGCAGCCACATTCCCGTGGCCGCCAAATTCGGCAACGAAGCGTCCACCCGGTTTCAGCGCCCGTACGACACCGGCCACGACGGCATCCGCATCGGGCATCCAGTGCAGCGCGGCATTGGAAAAAACCGCGTCGAAGCGGGCATCGAGGGTGAGGCGCTGGCCATCCATGAGATGAGCGTCGAGCCCCTGCGCCCGACACGCGGCGACGAAATCCGGGCTTGAGTCTATGCCCGTGACGATCGCCCCTCGCGCTGCCAGTGAAGCCGTCAGCTTTCCGTCGCCACAACCCAGGTCGAGGATGGCCTCTCCTGATTCCGGCGAGAGCCACTCCAGAACCGGGCCTGCGAGGTCGGACACGAATCGCGCGTGGGTATCGTAGTCTGGCGCGGACCAGGATTGGCGGAAAGTGGACGTTGCGGTTGCGGCCATTACTGCGGCTGACCTCCGTCCGAAGCGCCGCCAGAACTGCTGCCGGATTTCTCGAACATGGCCTGGCTGATGAGTGACCAGATATCGACCGCACCCTGGGTATTGGAGATCACGCCGCCATTGGCGATCTTTTCTTCTGCGCCGCCTTGCTCAAGGGAAATGAACTTGGAGCCCAGGAGGCCCTCGGCCGTCACTTTCGCGGTTGCGTCTTCCGTCAGGGCCAGCTTGGGGTCGATCGCCATGGTGATACTGGCCTGATAGGTTTCGGCATTCAGGGTCATGGCGAGCACGGTGCCGACCTTGACACCGGCCATGCGCACATCGGACCCGACGTTGACCCCTTCGGCGTTGTCGAACTCGGCCATGACGCTGAATCCGCCAGCCGTTCTGCCCTGTCCGGAGGACTTGTAGGCGAAAAGGAAGAAGACCGCGGCAATCACAATGACTGCGGCCCCGATCAGGGTTTCCACCATCGAGTTCTTCATCACCAGGTCTCCAGTGTCATGCGGCCGTAGATAGACTCACACCGGCGCGAAAATATGACCGGCTATTCCGGCTTCCAGGCTTGATAATCCGGCGCCGGCTGAACTGGCTTCGCGCCGCCAACAATGCTGCCCGGAGGCCGGTAGGCCATGGCCGTTCCTGTCGGGTTCGGCTGATGCGGCTTCTGCCACTCACGCGGTGCGTAGCTGTCCTTGCCGGGCGGTATATCGGTGCGATGGTGTATCCAGCCATGCCATCCGGGCGGAATGGATGAAGCCTCGGAATAGCCGTTGTAGATCACCCAGCGGTGTTCCGCGATCGAGTCGGGAATTGCCGACTTGGCGCGATAGTAACGGTTGCCAAATTCGTCAGTTCCAACTTCCTCTCCCTTCCGCCATGTGAAGAATCGGGTGTTGAGCGTCTGACCGTTCCACCAGGTGAAAAGCTGCTTGAGAAACTGGAGCATCGACTACAATCCGCAAAGTCTTAAATCGCGGCGGAATATGGCGGAACGAGGCGGCTGCGTCCAGTGCTGAAATCTGCTGTCTTCAAGGCTTTTCGATGATGAGTTCTATGGGGCCGCCGGCCGACTCGGGGCTGGCGGCAATCCGCAGTCCGGCAGCCGAACTCAGGTCCGCGTGCAACAGGGCAAGATCCTCCGCCGTGGCCGGTGTGTCCGAAGGGATGGCGTAGAGGTCGAAGCCACGGCGAAGGCGTTCTTCCGTCATGCTCACCGCAAAGATCGCGTGGTTGCCTGCTGCGCCGCTGACGCCATAGTCGGTCTTGTAGAAGCGCAGCACCAGGCGCCGGTCGGCGTCGACGGCGCGAATCAACGTCAGCCGGGCCCGCAGTCCTATATGGAGGGACGGGCGCGGCAAGAGATCGGCGAGCGTCGCCGCCGGATTGAGGTAACCGATGCCATCGCGCCAGGTCCAGGCCGGCCGCTCGGTCCATCCGGCGGCCTTGAGGCCGCTTGCAATCGCGTCCAGGCTGCCGGCGTATTGGGCCGCGAAACTTTCCACGCTCCGGCTGCCGCCGAAGTCGATCCGGCGGGCCGGCAGCCGCTGCCAGGCGGAGTCCAGCCAGTCCTGATCGGAAAGCGAGATCGTTTCACTGGGGGGCGTGTAGCTTGCTTCGGCACTGCGGTAATTGGTCGAGACGTGAAAGATCCCGGCGAGCATGAAGACCACGAGGGAAAAACCGAACAGGCCCAGTGGCCGGATGCGGCGCGGGGGAATGGCCTCGATCACCATGGCATAGACGCCGGCCATGGCACCGCCGAACAGAAGTCCCCCCAAGACGTCCGACAGCCAATGGGCGCCGAGGTAGACCCGCGAATAGGCTATGGCGACGACCGCAAGCCCGCAACTGGCATAGACCACCGCCCTCCCCCAACGGCCCATGGCGTGGCTTACCAGCACCGCGAGCACACCGAAGATCAGGGCCGACATGGTGGCATGCCCCGAAGGAAAGCTGAACGCTTCGGCGCCGTCATAGAGGCTCACCGGCCGGGGCCTCTGGATGCCGTATTTGAGGATCGGCACGAAAATTTTGCCGGCAAGCACGGTGATGGTTGCGGCGATCGCGGCCCGATAGGACTTGTGCCAGGCCAGCCAGCCGATGATGGCGATGGCCAGGATGGTCAGGACGATGCCGTCGCCGAGCATGGTCACCACGATGAGGATCTCGTCAGCTGGCGCGTTACGCATTTCACGCATGAGATTAAAGATCGATACGTCGAGATTGGACACGACGTCCCGGGATACCAGACGCACGAAGATATTCAGGAACCCCAGGAGCCCGGCCAGGACGATGGCAGCGAAAAGGACAACCAGAAGCGAGCGCGGATTGTCTGGCGCCACGGTGCGGGCGAAGCGTTGCATGGAACGGCTGCGGTAACGCCCGGCCCATTGCGATACCCGCAGTAGTCCATGGTTCAGCACCGGCGAGAGGCCGGCGGCAAGCAGACGGATGGCGTATCCGGAGATGGCCAGCAACACCAGCAGCACGATCAGCACCACCAGCAGCCTGCCGCTCACCTCTCCGGCGAAGGCCAGTCCCTGGCCGATCAGGATGCCGGGCAGGATATGAGCGGCCCCCCAGACGATACCGGACGAGAAGTTCACCAGCACGAAGAAGAGTTGGCTCATTCCGAACATGCCGACGATGCCGGGAACCACGGCTTTCACGCCGGGGACGAAGCGGCCGATGGCGATACTCTTGCCACCATGCTGGCGCACGAAGTCCTCACCGCGCGCGACCAATTGCGGGTAACGGTTCAGCGGCCACAGGGTCTTCAGCCTTTCGCCATAGAAACGGCCGGCCCAATACGAGACCTGGTCACCGGCGATGGCGCCTGCGGTGGTCGCGAGCAAGACCGGCCAGAAGGATAGATGCCCGGTTCCGACCAGAATGCCGGCGCCCACCAGCACCGCCGTCGAGGGCACGAAAAGGCCGATGATCAGCAGGGCTTCGCCGAATGCAATCAGAAAGACGAGTGCGATGGCCCACCCGGGGTGGGCCGAAAAATAGTCAAGATAGGGCTGGATATGATCCATATGGCGGCGACGTCCTGCAGTAATGCTTCAGCCTTAGCCGGTTCCGCGCCGGGGGCAAAGCGCCTTGGCCACGCCTTGGTCGTCGCAGGCAGTCATCCTCGCCAGATCATTTCAGGGAGTTGCCGGCCCCAGGCCGGTTGGCGTCAGCTTCGCCGCCGCAACGATGCCGTGGGAGGGGGATCTGCTCATAGCGATTGGCAGCGGCCTGTTCGGCGGTGGTCGGGCAGTCGCGGCTGGGCAGCGGGCGCGCCTCGGGGATCGCCTCACGCAAGGCCGAAGCTGGCGGGAAATCCAGCATCCAGTCGTCGTGACCCTCCCAGTTCATTGCCAGGGCTGGGTTCGAGATCCCGAGGACCACGGCCAGGACAGCGATACGCATGGGTGGAAATTAGCCGATTTCGCCACCGCTATCCACCTGTCGGCGTGATCGGGGGCAAACGGTTGGTTCGCCGTCCATCCTGGGCCATAGTTGCTCGAATGACCGGGAATGGATTCGTCGTGAGGCCGCGCGGGCCGGCCAAATGGGTCGGCTTCGCAGCCATGTGCATCGGCATGTTCATGGCGATTCTCGATATCCAGATCGTCATCACCTCGCTCCCCGTGATCGAAAGCGCACTCAAGATCGGTGCCGACCGCATGAGCTGGGTACAGACCTCCTATCTGATCGCCGAGGTGATCGCGATTCCGCTGACCGGACTGCTGACCCGGGTGTTTTCGCTGCGCTGGCTGTTCGCCGGCGCAATCACGATATTCACGCTGGCCTCGATCGGCTGCGCGCTGAGTGTCGATTTCGTGTCGCTCATCGTCACCCGCGTCCTGCAGGGCATGGCCGGCGGTGTTCTCATTCCCCTGGTCTTTTCCGCCATATTCCTGCTCTTCGAACGGGGTGTGCAGCAGACCCTGGCGACGACCATGGGCGGCGTACTGGCGGTTCTGGCACCGGCTCTTGGACCCATAACGGGCGGTCTCATCACCGAGAATTTCTCCTGGCACTGGCTGTTCCTGATCAATGTCGGGCCCGGCGTGGCGACGTTCATCGCAGGGATCGCCTTTCTGCCGCGGGACAAGCCGCAACTTGGCTTGTTGCGCCGCCTCGACTGGCTCTCGCTCGGCCTTATCGCCGCCTCCCTGGCCGCGCTGGAAATCGGCCTCAAGGAGGCCCCCGACCAGGGCTGGCTTTCGCTCAGCGTGATCGTGCTCTTCGGGCTGTTCGCCGTCGCCATGCTGCTTGCCGTGATGCGGCCCGATGCCGTGGTTGACTTCAAGCTGCTGCGCGACAGGAACCTGGCTTTTGGTTGCGCCATCAGTTTCACTCTCGGAGCCGGACTCTTCGGGTCGGTCTATCTGATGCCGGTCTATCTGGCCTTCGTGCGGCACCATGGTCCGGTGGACATCGGGCTCATCATCCTAGTTACCGGGATCGCCCAGTTGATCGCCGCGCCGATCTCGATCTGGCTCGACCGTCGTTTCGGGGCCCGGCTTCTCACGGCGATCGGTTTCACCTTTTTCGCCATTGGCCTGATCATGAGCGGTTTCGAGACCCCGGCCTCGGATTTCAACGAGATGTTTTGGCCTCAGGTGGTGCGCGGCGCCTTCGTGGCGCTTTGCATCCTCCCGGCGACCCGATTTGCGCTCGGTCTGCTGCCGCTGGAGCGGGTCAGCGATGCCAGCGGCCTCTACAATCTGTCACGCAATCTGGGTGGAGCCATCGGAATTGCCTCCATCGATACGATCCTGTTCAGCCGCAGCCTTGAACATGCCAGCCGGCTCAAGGAGCTGATGGCCAGCAGTCCCGCAGAGGCTGCCCGCCAGATGGCCATCATCGTGGACGACCTGCCCGACCCCGACGATCCGCTTGGCCTCATGGGTTTCATGGACATCATCCAGGAGGCCAGCCTGACCTATGCGATCAACGAGGCCTGGCTGATGCTCGGGGGAGTCACAATCCTCGCCTTGGTCCTGCTACTCGTCATGGGCCCGATTCGGGTAGCGGCCGACCATCCGATTCACAACTTCCGGACGAAGTTCTAGGCGGCCGGCAGCTTGAGGATCCCCCTCCCAAGGGCAAGTTTATGGTAGCGAACTGCGACAAGTGTGCATGCGGATCGCGCGTTAACGTCTATGGCGAGCCGCCGCCGGCGGGAGCGGCATTTCATCCGCGGTATTAAGTCCACGAAACTCTTGAGCTTCACCTGAGAATCGGGTGGACTGCCGGTTATCCACACGAGTCGTCAAGCTGTGGACACAAGATATTGTGGTAAGCTTTCGTTAACACACTAGCCATTGACGGGCCGCCCTTCGCTGTAATATCTTCTTCACAAGGCTGAGGGGTGGAGATCAGGGCCGAAACGGCTCCTCCAGATTGGGCAACTCACAACAAGAGCCGATCAACCGGGACTGCACCGTTCCGGACAGGGTTTGTGTCGTCAGACGCGGGTGAACGAAGCACCGCGGGCGTAAAGTCATGCGCCTGCGGCAACGAATTGAAAGAGGGACAACAAAGATGCGCATTGAACGCCGTTTCACCGAAGCCGGTCAGGATGCTTACGCCGAAATCGAGTTCCGCAAGGCGACCAGCGAGATCAAGAATCCCGACGGCTCCGTGGTGTTCCGGCAAGAGGATATCGAAGTTCCGGCCGACTGGAGTCAGGTCGCCACCGACATTCTGGCCCAGAAGTATTTCCGCAAAGCCGGCGTTCCGGTTGCCCTTAAGCGCATCGAGGAGAACAGCATTCCCTCTTGGCTGTGGCGGTCGATGGCGGATGAGGAGGCGCTGGCAGCGCTGGACGAAACGTCGCGCTTCGTCGGCGAGCGCAGCTCCAAGGAGGTCTTCAACCGCCTTGCCGGCACCTGGACCTATTGGGGCTGGAAGGGCCGCTACTTCGACACCGAAGACGATGCGCGCGCCTTCTACGATGAGATGTGCTTCATGCTCGCAGCCCAGATGTGCGCGCCGAATTCTCCCCAGTGGTTCAACACTGGCCTGCATTGGGCCTATGGCATCGATGGACCCGGCCAGGGCCACTACTATGTCGATGCCGAGACGGGGCGGCTCACCAAGTCCAAGTCGGCCTACGAGCATCCGCAGCCGCA
>JAGRLX010000430.1 GCA_020441605.1 Alphaproteobacteria bacterium | reverse complement strand
AGCTGGTTGATCGTCGGCATTGTGGCCTTGTCTCTACCTTCGCGAAACGGTTCGAACCCTATTGCGCATAACAAATGAACACTGGCGAAATCCGGGCTCGGGACCTCGCAGTGCTCCAAAACCAGAGGACCCGAAGACCGGCAGGGCCTTGGGGTCTTGACCTTGAATATGCAGTTTTGCTTTCTTGTCAGCGTTTCGAAACGCGAGGTTCCGACTGCCTGCCGCTTGAAAGCGTGCTGGCTTCTACAAGGGCGAACCCTCCCCCGTCAACCCCCAAAAGCCGGAAAATGGAATGGCTTGGCCACGAAATCGGCAGTTCGTCCCCCTATTGTGGCAAGACCTTGGCCGATTCACCGCCGGCACCCGCGCAAGCCGTGTTTCGCATCCGCAGAATCGTTGTTGCAACGCACAAGCGATTCTCAGCTGGCCGTCCGCTCCTACAGCAACTGGCGCTACCCCTGTTGCACTGCATCCCGTTTGATGGACCGTCGAGGAGGAACAGACCATGTCCCAGGAAATCGATTGGTCGACCGACGCCATAGTCGACCGCAGGAACAACTATTTTGCCGCCTCCCAGCGCGCCTTCGTGCCCTACCGCACCCCGCTGATCCTGGCCAGGGGCGACCGGCAGTATCTATGGGATGAAAAGGGCCGGAAATACCTGGACCTGCTCGGCATGAACGTGTGCATTTCGGTCGGCCACAACCATCCGGCCGTGACCCGGGCGGTGGAAGAGCAGATCCGCCAGCTCCAGCACTGCACCACCATGTTCTATCATCCGGTCCCCGCCCATTTTGCCGAAGAACTGGCGGCGCACATGCCCAAGGGCCACGACTGGGTGGTGCATTTCACCAACAGCGGGACCGAAGCCATTGATCTTGCTCTGGTCATGGCCCAGCAGTTCACCGGCAACATCGACATGCTGGCACTGCGGAACGCCTATCACGGCGCCACCATCGGCGCCCAGTCGCTGACCGGAATCTCGGGTTTCCGCCATCATGTCCCTCTGCTCGGCGGCATCCACCACATCGCCAATCCTGATCCCTACCGTGGCATTTTCGGCGACTCGACCGAGGCCTATCTCGCCGAAATCGACCGGACCATCCAGTACGCAACGTCCGGCAAACTGGCGGGCTTCATCGTCGAGCCCATTCAGGGCTATGGCGGAATCGTCGAACTGCCCGCCGGCTATCTCGCGGCGGCGGCCGCCAAGGTCCGCGCCAAGGGCGGCCTTCTCATCGTGGACGAAGTCCAGTCGGGCTTCGGCCGCACCGGCGACAGCTTCTGGGCCTTCGAAGCCCATGGCGTGGTGCCCGAGATCGTGGTCATGGCAAAGGGAATCGGCAATGGCTTCCCGCTTGGGGCGGTCGTGGCCCAGCGCCACGTGGCGGAGGCCATGGCCGGCAAGTTCACCTTTCATACCTATGGTGCAAGCCCCATGGCCTGTGCTGCCGGCCGCGCCGTCCTCCAGGTCATCACCAACGAAAGGCTCCAGGACAACGCCAGAAACGTCGGCGCGAAGCTGAAACAGGTCTTCGAACGCCTGCACCAGAAGCACGAGATCGTCGGCACCGTGCGCGGCCGCGGACTGATGATGGCCATCGAACTGGTGACCGACCGCAAGACCAGGAATCCGGCGACCGACATCACCGCCGAGATTTTCGAGAAGACCCGCGAGCACGGTCTGGTGATGAGCAAGTCCGGCGCCAGCCGCAACATCCTGCGCATGGTGCCGCCGCTGTGCATTTCTGAGGATGACGTGTCGACCGTCGAGGAAGCCCTGGCACGCTGCTTTGCCGGCTATTGAGCTGCTCACGGCGGCCCACGGCGCGGCGGCCATCCAGAAGGCAAATGACCCGGCATCTTGCGATACCGGGCCATTCGGATGTGGTGTAATGTAAGGTGGCCTATTCCGCTGCAGGCAGCTCTGCGGCCTTCTTCTGCTCCTCGAGGATCAGCGTGTCGCGCTTGTCCGCCACGTGACGGAGCCTTGCCAGCATGCCGCCGGTGCCCGCCGGGATCAGGCGGCCCACGATGACATTTTCCTTGAGACCTTCCAGCGTGTCGATCTTGCCCTGAACCGCCGCCTCGGTGAGGACACGGGTGGTTTCCTGGAACGATGCTGCCGAGATGAACGACCGGGTCTGCAGGCTGGCCTTGGTG
>JAGRLX010000429.1 GCA_020441605.1 Alphaproteobacteria bacterium | reverse complement strand
GCCGCCGGACAGCGTGGTGCAGGATGAGGACGAGATCTTGGCTGACTGCGAGCGAGTCATCGGCAAGTATCATGAGCGTGGACCTGGCGCACGGACTCAGATCGCCCTCGCGCCCTGTTCGCCCTTCTCGGTGACGCGGTCCCTGATGTGCGCTTGCGGTGCCCTGGCAGAGACGCATGACTGCCGTCTGCACACTCACTTGGCCGAGACGCACGATGAGGATGACTTTTGCCAGGCGACATTCGGCATGAGTCCACTCGACTACCTCGAGTCGGTCGGTTGGCTGAACGGCCGCACCTGGCTGGCGCATGGCATTCATTTCTCGCCCGGGGACATCCAGCGGCTTGGCCGGCATGGCGTCGGTGTCTGTCATTGCCCCACGTCCAACATGGTACTGGCGTCGGGGCAGTGCCGCACGCGCGAGTTGGAGGAGGCCGGATCGCCTGTCGGGCTGGGGGTCGATGGCTCGGCCTCAAACGACAGCTCGAACCTCATGGAGGGCGTTCGCCACGCATTGATGATCAACCGGCTTACCTATGATGCGAACGTCACCCATCTCGATGCACTGCGCTGGGCGACCACGGGTTCGGCCCGCTGTCTGGGGCGCGATGACATCGGTGAAATCGCGGTGGGCAAGCAGGCGGACCTCGCATTCTTCACGCTCGACGATCTGCGGTTTTCCGGCGCCGGCGATCCGATCGCGGCGCTTGTACTGTGCGGTGCGCATCGCGCCGACCGGGTGATGGTCGGTGGTACATGGCGGGTGATCGATGGCATGCCGGTTGGTATCGACGTCGCGGCCTTGCGGGCCGCCCATGGTGCGGCAGCACGCCGCTTCCTCCCGCCCTCAGGATGACACAAGCCCGGCGCTTCATTTCTGGCGTCGTGAGCAGTTGATTCGCGGACGATATCGGCGTCTGAGCATCTGCTCGCGATGGAGCATCGCAGGAGAAAGGATGTCCAGCCATGAGCAAATATCCTGAAATCAGCCACATGGACCGCGAGACGCGCATTCGGGCGATCGCTTATGCCATATGGGAAGACGAGGGCTGTCCTGATGGACAGGCGGAGGCCCATTGGCACAGGGCTTGTGCGCTGGTCGAATCCGAGGCTGCCCTGCCGGGCGACAGCTCCCCCGAGTGGCTACAACGGAAAGATCGCGGATTGCGGCCGCACCGTGAAAACGGCAAGGACAACGAAGAAACGGCAGCCGCGCCCAAGACACGGAAGACTGCAAGGCGGGCCGCCTGAGATCGCGCTGGCGCTATCGTTGCGATTTTGACAGACTGCGACAATGGATATTGCAGCTCAGTATAACAATCGCGCCCTGGTGCCGGATCACCCCGCGATCATCGAAGGCTGGCATAGAGACGCGGCCGCCTACCGTGCGCAGGTCCGTGCGGAAATTGACTTGTCCTATGGGGCTCGGCCGCGGAATCGGGTTGATGTGTTTCATCCGGAACATGGGGACCGGGGCGGTCCACTGGTGGTGTTCGTTCACGGGGGGTACTGGCGATCGTTCGACAAGTCCATGTTCAGCCACATGGCTGCCGGAGCCAACAGCCATGGGCTGGTGGTCGCCGTGCCAGGTTACACGCTCTGTCCGGAGGTGACGATCCCGGACATTATCGATGAACTGCGCCAGGCCTGCCTGTTCATCTACCGGTCCTTCGGCCGGCCCTTGGTCGTTTGCGGTCATTCGGCCGGCGGGCACCTGGCGGCCTGCATGGCGGCTACAAACTGGAGCCAAATCGGTTCCAGCGGCGACATGGTCAAGGCAGGACTGGCGGTCAGCGGCCTGTTCGATCTTCGCCCCTTGATGGCGACGCCGCTGAACGAGGATCTTAGGTTGACGCAGGCCGATGCGCTCGCCGCCAGTCCGCTAATGTGGCCTGTCCCGCGCAGCATGCGGTTTCCGTGTTGGGTCGGGGCGGATGAGAGCGGCGAATTTCATCGCCAGTCCCGGTCACTGTCGGTTGCCTGGCAGGCCATTGGCATTGATGCGCCCTATGCTGAGTTACGCGGTGCAAATCATTTTTCGGTCACCAATGACTTCGCCGATCCGGCCAGTGCGATGACCCGTGAGCTCGTATCGCTGACCCGGATCTGATCTCGCCAGCCACTGGCATGCCGCCTGCAAAACATTGCTCATCGATTGAGCGGGTGTATCAAGGAGGCACAGATGGCGAGGAAAGTGTTAAAGATCGGCGGCCTTTATCTGGCTTATGAAGTTGGCTCGACACTTCTTCTCATGGTCCTTGCCTGGTACGGGCTGCAACTGCCGGGGTTCTAAAGGAAGGCGGAAATTTGGAACATTTGATCAAAAAATGATGCGATGCGGCATGTATATTGCATTGCACCATGAAATTTGTTACATGGGAGGCATGTCGAAGAGGACGATTCCCATGATGAATATTGACGCTCAGCTTTCCGGCACGATTGAAGATCGTGTGAAGTCCCTGGCCTATTCGTTCTGGCTCGCGGAAGGGCGGCCGGAGGGGCGCGCCGAGGCCCATTGGTTCAAAGCGCTCGATATGGTCGCCACCGAAGCCAAAGCCGACACGCCTGCGGAAGCCTCCAAGCGCAAGGCCGCAATTGCCGCGCCGAAGAAGGCGGCAACCCGTAAGAAGGCTTCGAAGTAGGCCTAACTCCAGGTCGCGGCCACTCTGGCTTTCAGATCTTGTTCGACCAGATATCTTTCCTGGCGAGGCTAATGTCGCGCAGCAGGTGATCATCGAGTTGCAACAGTGCGGCTGGCACCCGCCGTCTTTCCATGCTTTTTCGCCAGGCGGCCATCAATCCGCGATGTTCACGGTGCTCCGCCGCGCCGGGAAGCGTATGGTTTGTCATCATCGTCATTTCATTTCTCCATGTTTCACATTGGGGCGAGGCCTCTGCGCGGCAATTCGGACCACCGTGTGCCGAGTGCATCTGACGGGCATATGGACACCCCTGACCGGCCGCCGATCTAGCGGGTCGTACCAAAACGACCGCTGAACTCCCGCTTCATAAACCGTTCACGTCACTGGTTGTGGAAGGACCTCGAAAACGGCGAGAGAATGCCTCTCCCATTTCGAAACGAAGCAACTATATTATGCAGCCATGGCAAAGCAGCCGACCCATACGGACGAGAACCAGACGGGCGTGATCACCCGCACGGAAGCGAAGACCAAGAAGCCTTCGCTCTACAAGGTGTTGCTGCTCAATGACGACTACACGCCGATGGAATTCGTCGTCCACGTTCTGGAGCGCTTCTTCAACAAGGGCCGGGAGGAGGCCACCCGGATCATGCTGCATGTCCACCAGAAGGGTGTCGGGGTATGTGGCATCTTCACCTATGAGGTCGCTGAAACCAAGGTCACGCAAGTCATGGACTTTGCCCGCAATCACCAGCATCCTCTGCAATGCACGATGGAAAAGGAATAGCCGCCAATGCCGACATTCTCCCGCAGTCTCGAGAAGGCCCTGCATCGGGCGCTGGCGCTGGCCAATGAACGCCATCACGAATATGCAACGCTGGAGCATCTGCTGCTGTCGCTCACCGACGACAAGGACGCGGCCGCGGTTATGAAGGCCTGCAGCGTCGATCTCGACCTGCTGCGTCGCAATCTCGAGAACTACATCGATACGGAACTCGCCGGCATGATCACGGCGGACCGCGAGGATTCGAAGCCGACGGCTGGGTTCCAACGGGTGATTCAGCGTGCAGTCATTCATGTGCAGTCCTCGGGCCGCGAGGAAGTGACGGGCGCCAATGTGCTGATCGCGATTTTTGCGGAACGCGAGAGCCATGCAGCCTACTTCCTCCAGGAACAGGACATGACTCGTTACGATGCGGTGAATTTCATTTCCCATGGCATCGCCAAGCGGGCTGGCCTGTCCGAGGCACGGCCGGTGCGCGGCGTGGACCAGGACCATCAGCCCGGTGGTGACAGCGAAGACCGCGATGCCAGTGGCAAGAAAAAGGGCGAATCCGATGCGCTCGAAGCCTATTGCATCAACCTCAACAAGAAGGCGGCGGATGGCAAGGTCGATCCGCTCATTGGCCGTGAACAGGAGGTCAACCGTACGATCCAGATCCTGTGCCGGCGCCAGAAGAACAATCCGCTTTTCGTCGGGGATCCCGGAGTCGGCAAGACGGCGATTGCCGAGGGCCTGGCGCGGAAGATCATAAATGGTGACGTTCCCGATGTGCTGAAGGATTGCACGGTGTTCCAGTTGGACATGGGCGCACTTCTGGCCGGCACCCGCTACCGCGGTGATTTCGAGGAAAGGCTCAAGGCGGTCGTTAAGGAGATCGAGGCCCGGCCCGGCGCCATCATGTTCATCGAC
>JAGRLX010000082.1 GCA_020441605.1 Alphaproteobacteria bacterium | reverse complement strand
GGCCAGCAGTTCATCGACTGGCTGCTGAGCAAGGACGGCCAGGACGCCATCGCCGGTTACAAGGTCTCAGACAAGCAGCTGTTCTTCCCCAATGCTCCGGCGCAATAACGCTGACTAGCCAGAGCGGTATGCCGGAGAGCGTGGCAGGTGGTGCCCCCCACCTGTCACGCACCATTGTAGTGGATCGAGCCGTTGGCACTGATATCATAGCCACCAAGCTCATCCGCATGCTGACGGAAAGCCTCTGTCCGGCAGAAGTTGAGCACCCGCTGCATCGGCTCTTCGAAATAGTCCCGCCGCCAGATGATCAGGTCGAACCGCTCGATCGCCAATGGTACAAATGCAAGGCGATGCTGCCGCGCCGCCGCCTCGATTGAAAATCCGATATCGGCATGTCCGTGTGCGATGGCCTGAGCGACGTCTGTCTCGTTGCGGGCGGTTTCGTTCACTGCGGTGATATCGTCTCTTGAGAGTCCCGCCTGTCGCAACATCGACTGGAACAGGACCTGGCTTCCTGATCCCTTCTGCCGCATGATCACCCGCCGTTCCCCGATATCGGCGATAGACTTGCAGGTCTCCGAATCTTCCTGCCGCATTACCAGCCCTTGGTTGCGTTTTGCCCATTCGACCAGCACCACCGGTTCATAGGGGAGTTCCGACTTCGTCAGGATGATGTTGGCATTGGTGTTGTCGGCTCCGTGGAAATGGATGCCTGCGCACAGCGCCTGCCCAAGCTTCATCTGCGCAAGACCATCCTCTGACCCGTTGAAATAGGTGGCAAGCCGGCTGCCGGAGGATCGCAGCACCCATTCGAGCAACAGGTCGTGACTGCCGGCGACAATTGCAGGATGCTCGCGAAGCGCCGGCATGTCGCTGCCGTAGTCGGTGTTCTGGCGCAACCAGGCCATGAGTGCACTGCGAGGAAAGATCAGTTTTCCGGTGACCCGTGTAACCGGAAGTATGCCTTCGGCACACAGGTCGTACAGCTTTCTCTCCTTAATTCGTAGTAAGTCAGCAACTTCTTTTGTGGTGAGATACTCATGCATAATCCTGCATTCTGCACTGTTTGCCGCGATCGGCAAGTGGCAATGTTCTCTCCGCCAGATTATGCAGAATACTGCTCCAAACCAACCCATGAGGGTGTTGCGCTGCAGCATATTCAGGCTCTTGAATATGACGGATTTGGGCCTAAGGTCTTGCGTGAATAAGAGATTCCGTATGTCCACCAAGGTCGATTTGCAGCCAGTTCTGATAGCGGAAGAAGATGCTCTGCGGGCCAATCTTTATGGTTTGCTCAGCGTTCTGCTGTCCCGGCCGGCAGACAAGGCGGCGCTGGAGGTTGCACGTGATCTGAACGGCGATTCCAGTGAGCTGGGAGAAGCCTTTGGGGAACTGGCAGCAAAGGCAGCCGACGCGACGCCGCAGAAGGTTGCCGAGGAATACCAACTGCTGTTCATCGGCGTCGGGCGCGGAGAGCTTCTGCCCTACGGCTCCTATTATCTCACTGGCTTCCTCAACGAGAAACCACTGGGACGGTTACGGCAGTCGATGCGCGCGCTTGGCATCTCCCGCGATCCCGCAGTCAAGGAACCCGAAGATCACGCTGCCGCATTGATGGAAATGATGGCCGGTCTGATCAACGGTACATTCGGGGAACCGGCGAGCCTGGAAAGCCAGCGCGATTTCTTCAACGCGCATGTCGGGAACTGGATGCCCTATTTCTTCAAGGATCTTGAGAACGCGCAGTCTGCGGACTTTTACCGGCCCGTGGGCAAGATCGGTCGTCTGTTCCTGGGAATCGAGACTGCGGCTTTTGAGATGGAATGATGGTTAAACCGGGCACGACGTCCCGCCCGGTTCGACTTCACTGATGATGGGACGACAGGACGAGGAAGGCAAATGGCTGACAACAAAACGAAGATTGAAGCCGACCGGCGCAGTTTCCTGAAGTTCGCCAGCCTCGGTGGCGTGGTGGGAGGTGTCTCGCTTCTGACTGCCGAAGCGGCCGATGCCAATGAGGCCTCGAACGGCGCCGCCCGTTCGGGCTACGCGGAAACAGAACACGTGAAGGCATTCTACCGTACCGCCCGTTTCTGACGGTGTGGCGCGCAGACTTGTGATCCAGATTGGGCCGGCGCCTCAGGTGCTGGCAGCTTAGGAGGACAGCATGCTCAGAAAGAAGTCGAATGGAGTGGCGAGCAGGCTCCGCATGTCGGCGGCCGTTTCGGAAATGGCCGCATCAACTGTTGACCGCCGCTTGTTTCTGAAGCGCTCCGGTCTCGCGGTTGGCGGATTGGCTGCGGCCTCCGCCCTGTCTGGTGGCATGGTCCGCAAGGCGGAAGCTGCAGGCGAAAGCACGCCTTCGAATCTGGTGATGAAGAAGACTGTCTGCACCCACTGTTCGGTGGGCTGCACGGTGATGGCGAAAATGCAGGACGGTGTTTGGATCGGGCAGGAGCCTGGCTTCGATTCGCCGTTCAATCTCGGCGGCCATTGTGCAAAGGGCGCTGCCGTGCGCGAAAACGCTCATGGCGAGCGCCGGCTGAAGTATCCGATGAAGCTGGTCGGCGGCAAATGGCAGCGCGTCTCCTGGGAAGAGGCCATCAACGAGATCGGCGACAAGATG
>JAGRLX010000428.1 GCA_020441605.1 Alphaproteobacteria bacterium | reverse complement strand
CTGTCGGGCGCCCTGCGCAACCCGTCGGCTGCCGGCGCTCAGTTCACCAACGCGCTGATCGGCGCGGCTCTGGCTGAAGGTCTCGGCATCTTCTCTCTCGTCGTCGCCCTTCTCCTCCTCTTTGTCGCCTGATCCGCAACAAGAGAATCGAAACCGGAACCGAAGCCGCACAGGGCTCGGTTCCGACAGGTAAGGCGAGAGACATGTCTCAAACCATCATCGCCCAGGCCGAGACCCCGACGGAGGCGCCAGCCGCCGAAGCCGGCCACGGTGAAGCAGGGCATTCCGAGGGCACGGCGGCGGAAGGCGGCCACGGCGGCGGTGTATTCCCGCCGCTCGATACGGCCACATTCCCTTCGCAGCTGTTCTGGCTCGTCATCTTCTTCGCATTGCTCTACGTGCTCATGAGCAAGGTGGCGTTGCCGCGCCTCGCCAAGATCTTCCACGACCGCATGGCGCGGATCAATGGCGACCTGTCGAAGGCACAGGCCTTGAAGGAAGAGACCGAGGCGGCGGTGAAGGCCTATGAGAAGGCGCTCGCGGATGCCAAGGCGAAGGCCACCACCATCGCCCAGGATACCCGCGATAAGCTGATGGCCGAAGTCGATTCCGAGCGCGCCGCGCTCGAGCGGTCCCTCGGCAAGAAAATCGCCGAATCGGAAGCCCAGATCGCCAAGAGCCGGGCCAAGGCCATGGGCGAAGTCGACAAGCTGGCTACCGAGACGGCTGCCACGATCATCGCCGAGCTGACCGGCACCACGGTGAGCAAGACGGCGGTGGCCAAGGCCGTCGCCGACGCCGTGAAGGGCTAAGGAGTATCGTCATGCATATCGATGCCACATTCTTTGCCCTCGTCGCCCTGATCATCTTCCTCGCGGTGGCGGCCTATGCCGGCGCCTTCCGGTCGATGGGCGCCGGGCTGGATGCCCGTGCCCAGCGCATCCAGAAGGATCTCGACGAGGCGGCGACCTTGCGCAAGGAGGCCGAGGCGCTGCTGGCGGAATACAAGCAGAAGCGCGCGGCCGCAGAAAAGGAAGCCGAAGACATCGTGGCCCAGGCCAAGGCGAGCGCCGAGGAATATGCGTCGGAAACCCGCCGCAAGCTGGCCGAATCGATCGAGCGCCGCACCCTGCAGGCCGAGCAGAAGATCGCCCAGGCCGAAGCCACCGCGATCAAGGATGTGCGTAGCGCCGTCGCCGATGTGGCGATTGCCGCCGCTGCCGCGCTCACCGCCGAACAGCTCAAGGGTGGCAAGGGTGCCGACCTCATCGTCGAGTCGATTGCGGCCGTAAGGTCCCGGCTGAACTGACAGCCCGCAGCTTCCCGCGATCAAGGCCCGGGCGACCGGGCCTTTTTTCATTTGCGGCGGAGATGATGTGGCCGCAACTCCTGCAGGTTGTTGCGAATATGGACCAGCACCTTGCGGCGCTTCTCGCTGCCGCGGCTGGCGCTGTTGCCATCGCCTGACAGGCCGTCAAAGACCGGGGGGAGCACGTCAAGCACGTGCTGGTAGATGTTTCGCCAGGTCTGCTTGACCGCGTTGGGCGAGACGGACAGGGCCTCGGCCAGGGCGTTGTCGGTCATGCCCCGGAGTGCGAGCGTCAGGAAGCGTTGCTCCCTGGGGGTCAGACGGAGCGACGGGGCGACATAAGTCATGACCACGGATGCCGCGCTGCTGGTCGGCAGCGCCGGAAGTTCATCGCGGGATATGGCGAAGAGGCAGCGGTTGGGCGAACGCGATGGCGGGGAAACGACATCGCCTGCCTGCATGTCCAGCCGGTGCCGCGATACGGTCCGTAGCCCTGTGCCTTCGATCATGGGTTCGAATTCCTCGCTGGCCTCGGTCATGATCGAGCGCACCTTATAGCCGCGCAGGAACTCCAGATGGGCGCCATAGATCATGTAGAGGATTTCGCGATAGGCCTGCGAGGCCGCGTCGGGCAAGGTCACGGTCATCTCGAGCACGGCGAGGTCGAGGCCATCTGCGAGATTTCCGGCGGCCTGGCCCCGCGGATCAAGCAGCAGGCAGTTCTCTGCCAGGGCAGACGCCAGCGCCTGGCTGGTGAGTAGCGGGGTGGGCGCGGCCCGATAGGCTCTGGCGAAGGCCGGCTCCAGAAAGCCGGAAAAGGTCACGCCGACCATGGCCGGCGAGCCGTCGCCGCTGCCGTCGGCCTGCTCGACGACGACGCCGATCACACGCTGTTCGCGCAGCAGCCGATAGAGAATGCCCTCAAGCTCACCGTCGACCTGCCGATGGAGCACCGTGGTGCGCCGCACGATCCGGGCGATGGCCGGGGCATCGCCGGATTCGATATCCCGCATCGTCATGCGCTGGACTGACAAGAACTCCCCCGATCGATGCGCCGCGCCGCAGGCGCCGCACCAGATGTTATCCCCATGATTCTCCCTGCTTTTCTCGCAGGGCGGCCACTTCATACCATTTTAGGTGATGTTGAACAGGAAAAAGCCCACCTAAGTCTATGTGCGCTTGGAAATGCGGTGAACGCCTTTCCCGATGGCATTGGCGGGCGGGTCGGATGGCTTTTCTATGGCCCCCTCTTAAGCAGTAAGTCCCACCCGCCATGGAAGAAAAGGCCCCTCACCGGGCCTTTTCTTCGTCTCGTGTGGGCTGCAAAGGCCTGACGACCCGTAACAGATGGCACCCGTCGTTCTACTCGGCCGCCTCCATGTAGTTCGCCATCGGCGGACAGGTGCAGACAAGATTTCGATCGCCATACACATTGTCGACCCGGCCCACGGGTGGCCAATACTTGTCATTGGGGTAGCCCTTCAAGGGGAAGAAGGCTTTCTCCTTGGAATAGGGATGCGTCCAGTCGCCGAGCAAAAGGCGGTGGGTATGAGGGGCATTCTTCAGCACGTTGTCGGCGCGGTCGGCGGTGCCCTCCTCCACCTCGGCGATTTCCTTGCGGATCTCGATCATGGCGTCGCAGAAGCGGTCCAGTTCGCGCTTGCCCTCCGATTCGGTCGGCTCGATCATCAGCGTGTCGACCACCGGGAAAGACATGGTGGGGGCATGGAAGCCATAATCGACAAGACGCTTGGCCACATCCTCCACCGTGAGGCCGGTGCGATCCTTCAGCCAGCGCAGATCGATGATGCACTCATGGGCGATGTAGCCGCCAGGCCCCGTGTAGACGATCGGGAAATGGGGGGCCAGCCGCTTGGCGATGTAGTTGGCGTTGAGAATCGCCATGATCGTCGCCTTTCGCAGGCCTTCCCCGCCCATCATGGCGATATAGGTCCATGAGATCGGCAGGATCGAGGCCGAGCCCCAGGGGGCCGCAGAGACCGCCCCCCGTGACTGATCACTGCCCGCCGCCGGGTTGACGCCCCGTACCACCTTGTGCCCCGGCAGGAAGGGTGCCAGGTGCGCCTTGACACCGATAGGACCCATGCCCGGACCGCCCCCGCCATGGGGGATGCAGAAGGTCTTGTGGAGGTTCATGTGGCACACATCGGCGCCCAGCTCGGCGGGACGCACCACGCCCACCTGGGCGTTGAGATTGGCGCCGTCGAGATAGACCTGGCCG
The DNA here is from genome assembly GCA_020441605.1 of Alphaproteobacteria bacterium. Next base: position 1,652 of record JAGRLX010000428.1, on the reverse strand, counting down.
CCATGCTCGTGAACGATCGCACAGATGTCGATGACCGCCTCCTCGAACACGCCGTGGGTCGACGGGTAGGTGATCATCAGCGCCGCAAGGCTGTCCTTGTACTGGGCCGCCCTGAGCTTCAGATCGGCGACATCGACGTTGCCGTTCTTGTCGCAGGCAACCACCACGACGGTCATGCCCGCCATGACCGCCGAGGCGGGATTGGTGCCATGAGCCGAGATCGGGATCAGGCAAACATTGCGGTGCGGTTCGCCGCGCGCCTCGTGATAGCCGCGGATGGCCAGGAGCCCGGCATATTCGCCCTGGCTTCCGGCGTTGGGCTGCAACGACACGGAATCGAAGCCGGTGATCTCGGCCAGCATGGCCTCCAATTCCTCGAAGAGCTGGCTGTAGCCCTGCGCCTGCTCGAGCGGCACGAAGGGATGCAGCATCGAGAAGCTGCGCCAGGTGATCGGGATCATCTCCGTGGTCGCATTGAGCTTCATGGTGCAGGAGCCCAGCGGAATCATCGACTGGTCGAGCGCCACGTCCTTCATCTGCAGGTGGCGCAGATAGCGCAGCATCTCGGTTTCCGAATGATACATCTCGAAGACCGGATGGGTGAGGAAGCTCGAGGTCCGGCGCAGGCCGGGCGGGATGACGTCGCTCAGGCCCCGATCGATATCGTCGATCTTCATGCGGTCGAGCGCATCGGTGCGGAACACAGTGAGCAGACGTTCAAGTTCCTGGCGGCGCGTCGACTGGTCGAAAGCGATGCCGAGGTGATCGGCATCGACAAAGCGCAGGTTGATGCGCTTTTCCTTCGCTCGCGCCCAGAGCGTATGGGCACGGCCGGGCGCGCGGATGGTCACCGTATCGAAGAAGGCCTTTGTGGTTACCTCATAGCCCCACCCGGTCACGGCGGCGGCAAAGATTTCGGCGAAGCGGTGGGTGCGCTCGGCCATTTTCCGGATACCCTTCGGACCGTTGTAGACGGCGAACATGCCGGCGATGATCGCCAGCAGAACCTGGGCGGTGCAGATGTTGCTGGTCGCCTTTTCTCGGCGGATATGCTGCTCGCGGGTCTGCATGGCCATGCGCAGCGCCCGGTGTCCCTGGCTGTCGACGGAGACACCGATGATGCGGCCGGGCATTGCGCGCTTGTAATCGTCACGGGTGGCGAAGAAGGCCGCGTGCGGCCCGCCGTAGCCCATTGGCACACCAAACCGCTGGGCCGATCCGAGCGCAATGTCGGCGCCTAGCTCGCCCGGCGGGGTCAGCACCGCGAGGGCCAGCAGATCGGTCGCCATGATGGCGAGCGCGCCGGCCTCATGCAGCTTGGCGATCACCCCGCGGAAGTCGCGCACTTCGCCGGATGAACCCGGATAGGAAAGCAGCGCGGCAAAGACCGCCTTTGCATCGAGATCGCACATCGGATCGCCGATCATCACGTCATAGCCGAAGGCCCTGGCGCGGGTCTCGATCACGCCGATGGTCTGGGGATGGGTATCGGCGTCGACGAAGAAGGTATTCGACGAGGTCTTCACCACCCGCTTGGCCATGGCCATGGCTTCGGCCGCGGCGGTGCCCTCATCCAGCAGCGAGGCGCTGGCGAGTTCCAGGCCGGTCAGGTCGATGACCATCTGCTGGAAGTTCAGCAGGGCCTCGAGGCG
>JAGRLX010000081.1 GCA_020441605.1 Alphaproteobacteria bacterium | reverse complement strand
CAACCTGTTGAAGCCGGCGCTGGCCGGCGGAACGCTCCGCTGCATCGGGTCGACGACCTACAAGGAGTACCGCCAGCATTTCGAGAAGGACAGGGCGCTGGTGCGCAGGTTCCAGAAGATCGATGTCAACGAGCCGTCGATTCCTGATGCGATCGCCATCCTGAAGGGCTTGAAGCCCTATTACGAAGACTTCCACAAGGTCCGTTACACCGATGATGCGATCGAAACCGCGGTGCAATTGTCGGCCCGTTACATGAGTGACCGGAAGCTCCCCGACAAGGCAATCGACGTCATCGACGAGACCGGAGCATCGCAGATGCTGGTGCCGGAGGGCAAGCGCCACAAGGTGATCGGTGTGCCGGAGATCGAGGCGACGATTGCGACTATGGCCCGGATTCCGGCCAAGACCGTGTCCAAGGACGATGCCACGGTGCTCAAGAACCTGCAGGTCGAACTGAAGCGCCTGGTGTTCGGTCAGGACAAGGCCATCGACGCTTTGGCAGCGTCCATCAAGCTCGCGCGCGCCGGCTTGCGCGAACCGGAGAAGCCGATCGGCTGCTACCTGTTCTCAGGTCCAACCGGGGTCGGCAAGACCGAAGTGGCTAAGCGCCTGGCGGAAGTTCTTGGCGTCAACATGCTTCGTTTCGACATGTCGGAATACATGGAGCGCCATTCCGTCTCGCGGCTGCTCGGGGCGCCTCCCGGTTATGTCGGCTTCGACCAGGGCGGCCTCCTGACCGACGGCATCGACCAGCATCCCTATTCGGTCCTGTTGCTGGATGAAATCGAGAAGGCGCACCCGGATATCTACAACATCCTGCTCCAGGTCATGGACCATGGGAAGCTCACCGATCACAACGGCAAATCGGTCGACTTCCGCAACGTGATCCTGATCATGACGACCAATGCCGGCGCGCAGGATCTGGCCCGGGAGGCCATCGGCTTCACAAGCAGCCGGCGCGAGGGCGACGACCAGGAGGCAATCAAGCGGCTGTTCACGCCGGAGTTTCGCAACCGTCTCGATGCGGTCATTCCCTTCGGTCATCTGCCATCGGATATCGTGCGCAAAGTGGTGGAAAAATTCGTGTTGCAGCTCGAGGCCCAACTTTCGGAACGGCAGGTCAATATCGAACTGTCCAACGAGGCCGCCGACTGGCTGGCCGCCAAAGGATATGACCCGCAGATGGGGGCACGTCCGCTCGCACGCGTCATCCAGGAAGAGGTCAAGAAACCGCTGGCGGAAGAGGTGCTCTTCGGCAAGCTGGCCAAGGGAGGAACGGTACGAATCCTGCTCAAGGGAGATGCGCTGAACTTCCAGTTCATGGGACGCGACGAGGAGAAGGCCCTTCCCAAGCCTGCCGAGCGGAAGGCCCTGCCGAGCAGCAAGGCCAAGCCGTCGCCGAAACGCAAGCCGAAGGCGAAGGCGGATTGATAAGGTGAGCCGCCGATCTGACGGCAATATTCTTATCGACCGGCGATCTGCCGAATTGCATGCGTCGCATTTCTTGCTAAGGTGCCCCAAAACAAGGACGGAATGTCCGGTTCGGGAGAGACGCTTTGGCTGTTGAGGCGAAAGGGGTTGCGGTTGAACGGCCGGTGGCCGTGCAAGTCGACGATCTGCACAAGAGATTTGGTGATCTCGAGGTATTGAAGGGCGTTTCGCTCACCGCGCGTGAGGGTGACGTCGTGACGATGATCGGCGCGTCAGGCTCCGGCAAGAGTACGTTTCTGCGCTGCATCAATTTCCTCGAGATGCCGACCCAGGGCGCCATCCAGGTCACCGGAGAAGACGTCAAACTCTCCCGTGCCAAGGATGGCAATCTCCATCCCGCCAATCGCAAGCAACTTGAGCTCATCCGCACCCGGCTGGGTATGGTGTTTCAGAGTTTCAACCTGTGGCAGCACATGACGGTGCTGCAGAATGTCGTGGAAGCGCCGATCCATGTGCTGGGTGTGCCGCGCGCTGAAGCCGTGGCTCGCGCTGAAAAGCTTCTCAACAAGGTTGGGCTCTATGAAAAGCGCGACCAGTATCCCGCCTTTCTCTCGGGTGGCCAGCAGCAGCGGGCGGCCATTGCCCGGGCGCTGTGCATGGAACCCAAGGTGATGCTGTTCGACGAACCGACCTCGGCGCTCGATCCGGAACTGGTGGGGGAGGTCCTGAAAGTGATCCGCGACCTCGCAGACGAGGGTCGGACGATGATCCTGGTGACTCACGAGATGAAATTTGCCCGGGATGTCTCCAGCCATGTGATCTATCTGCACCGTGGCCTGATCGAGGAGGAAGGGCCGCCAACGCAGGTGTTCGGTGCTCCACGCAGCGAGCGCTGCCGCCAATTCGTTTCCGCCCTTCATTCCTAGATTTGCGGACACAACTGATAATGACTAGTTTCAAGCCGTGCGGTGGTCCCGGGGACCCCGCCTCAACAGGGAGAAAACCATGAAGTTATCGCGTCGCGTAATGCTTGCCGCAGCCGCCGTGGCCATGATGGCCACCAGCGCTCCGGCGATGGCGGACATCAAATTCGGCGTCGCCGCTGAGCCCTATCCGCCATTTAGTTCGAAGGATGCCTCGGGCAAATGGGTCGGATGGGAGATCGATCTCATGGACGCCGTCTGTGCGCAACTCAACGAGAAGTGTGAGTTGGTCGAAGTCGCATGGGACGGTATCATTCCGGCCTTGCAGGCCAAGCAGTTCGATCTGATCTGGTCGTCGATGTCGATCACCGCCGAACGCCAGAAGGAAATCGACTTCTCCGACATGTACTACAATACCCCGACCATGCTGATCGGTGCCAAGACTGGCGACATGGACATCACTCCTGATCACTTGAAGGGCAAGGTGCTTGGTGTTCAGGTCTCCACGACGCACGAACGCTATGCGCAGAAGTTCTTCGGAGCGGCCGGGGCCGACATCAAGACCTACGCAACCCAGGACGAAGCCAACAATGACCTCGCCGCCGGCCGCCTCGACTATGTGCAGGCCGACGCTTCGGCGCTGGATGCCTTCCTGCAGACCGATCAGGGCAAGGAATGCTGCGAGTCCAAGGGCATGGTGCCGCATGATTCGGAGACGCTCGGAGAAGGCGTCGGCGCTGGCATCCGCAAGGACGACGGTGCGCTCAAGGAAAAGATCAACATGGCGATTGCCGAACTGGCTAAGGCTGGCAAGTTCGACGAAATCACCAGCAAGTATCCCGAACTGGTCGGCAAGATGATCGTGCCGGCTGGCGGCGGCAAGTAAGCGACGCGAGAGCCCGCAAATGGGATTTGCGGGCTCTCTTTCATTCTGGCGGCGCAATGGCTAGCAAACCTGGTTTCCCTGAAATCCTTGCCTTCGGCCCCACCGGCTACGGGGATGAATTGGCGTGGGGCGCCTTGGTCACCGTGGCGATCGCGCTGCTGGCTTATGGACTGGGCCTGCTCATCGGCATTGTCGGCGCCCTGGGCAAGCTCAATGGCAGCCCGCTGACTCGGACAATCCTTGGCGGTTACACGACGCTGGTGCGCGCCGTGCCGGAACTCGTGCTGATCCTGATTCTCTACTATGCGGGCAGTTCGGCACTGAACGCCTTGCTCGAATCCCTCGGCTACGGACCCTTTGCAATCAACGGGTTTGTCGCTGCAGTGTTCGTGCTGGGGTTTGTCCAGGGTGCGTACTCGACCGAGGTGTTGCGTGGCGCCATTCAAGCGATCCCGATCGGTCAGATCGAAGCGGCGCGGGCCTATGGCATGTCGCCGCTTCTCGAATTCCGGCGGGTGACGCTGCCGGCGATGCTTCCCTTTGCCCTTCCGGGTCTTGCAAATCTGTGGCTCATCGTCACCAAGGATACCGCCCTGATTGCCGTCGTCGGCTATGCGGAGCTGGCGCTGTCGACCCGGCAAGCCGCCGGCAACACAAAGATGTATTTGACATTCTTCCTCGTCGCCGGCGCAATTTACCTCGCCATCACCTTGGTTTCACAGCAGGGATTTGCCTGGCTCGAGCGCCGCGTGCGGCGCGGCCAGCGGTCCCACAAGTGAGGGCATGAGGCCATGAACCTTCACGTAGCCAAGCTCATCGTCAAAATCATCATTCTCGGTGTGCTCGCTTACATCGGTGCTGCTCTGTTGTACTGGCTGGTCTTCAAGTCGGATTGGACGTGGCTGCCCAAGTACCTGCCGCTGATGATCAAGGGTTTCTGGCTGACCATTCAGCTCCTGGTACTGTCCTCGGTCATCGGGATGCTGCTCGCCATTCCAATCGGTCTGGTGCAGGTGACTGGACCGAAATGGCTCGCCATGCCGGCGAAGTGGTTCTGCACGGTGATCCGCGGTACGCCGCTGCTCGTGCAATTGTGGCTCATCTACTATGGCTTCGGATCGCTGTTTCCCCAGATCGGCGCAATCTATCCGGAGTTCAAACAGAACTTCATGTGGCTTATCAGGCTGGATGCATTCTACTACGCCGTCCTCGCCTTCTCGCTCAGTTTTGCGGGTTACGAGGGCGAGATCATGCGCGGAGCCTTTCTTGGGGTGCCGCGCGGCGAACTGGAGGCGGCGCGCGCCTTCGGCATGTCGCCATTCAAGGTTCTGACGCGGGTGTGGTTCCCGCGCGCGGTCCGCATGGTGCTGCCGACGCTGGCGGGCGAAACCGTCCTACAGCTCAAGTCGACTCCCCTGGCCATGACTGTCACGGTGATGGATCTGGCCGGCGTCACACAGAAGATCCGGCAGGACACCTACAAGATCTATGAACCCCTGATGTTGCTCGCAATCGTCTATATGTGCCTGACATTCCTGATCGTGTGGGCCTTCGGTTTCTTCGAACGCATGGTGCCGCAGAAACGATGACCATCGAGGATTTCTTGGATCGGCACCGGGATGAGTTGAGCGCCATCCGCCACGATCTTCATCAGCATCCGGAAATGCTGTTTGAGGAGGTGCGCACTGCTGCCATCGTCGCACGCGAACTAGAGCGACTCGGCTTCCGGGTCGCGACGGGGGTTGCCCGAACCGGAGTCGTCGGGACTTTGTCATGTGGCGACGGTGGCCGCAGTATCGGGATTCGTGCCGACATGGACGCCCTGCCGATCCACGAGACGACCAATCTTCCCTACGCCTCCCGGTATCCCGGAAAGATGCATGCCTGTGGTCACGACGGACATACGACCATGCTCCTGGGGCTTGCCCGTTACCTGTCTGAAACCAGGGCGTTCAATGGCACGGTCCACCTGATCTTCCAACCATCCGAGGAAGATGAAGGGGGCGCCTTGCGGATGATAGAAGATGGTCTCTTCAAGCGCTTTCCCTGTGACGCGGTCTTTGCGCTTCATAATATACCTGGCCTAGCTACGGGGCAGGTAGTCGTGCGGCCCGGTCCGATTACGGCGGCGGTCGACATCGTTGGCGTGACCATCCGCGGCATTGGCGGCCATGGGGCCGTTCCGCACAAGGCAGCTGATCCCATCGTCGCTGCATCCGGGCTGGTGATCGCCCTCCAGACGATCGTGTCGCGCAATATCGATCCTCATGACCCTGCCGTGGTTACCGTGGGTGCGATCAATGCCGGTTCCCTGGCCACGGTCATACCGGGGGACGCTAAGCTGCTGATCGGTGTCAGGACTTGCACCAAGCCTGTGCGAGAACTGATCCTGGGGCGCATCGAGGAGATGGCGCGGAGCCAGGCCAGGTCCTATGGATGCGAGGCGGAGGTCAAGCTGGGCGACGGCAGTTGGAGCTATCCGGCGGGCGCCAACACCGCGGCCGAGGCTCAGTTGGTTCACGATGTGGCGATCGAGATGGGGCAGGATCCCGCCAAGATCGACATGCGCGGGCCATTCATGTTCTCAGAAGACTTTGCCTATATGCAGGAGCATGTGCCGTCGTGCTATTTCGGCTTGGGTAACGGTGACAGCCGCATGCTCCATGACGCAGGCTATGACTTCAATGACGAGTTGCTGATCAAGGGGCCGGCCTTCTGGGCACGGCTGGTCGAGAAGGCCCTTCCTCAGACATAGGGCCCCTCCAGTCCCAACCGGCGCATCAGCGTGGCGTGGGCATTGATGCTTTTGACCAGCGTGGCGCCATGCCGGGCGATGATCCGCTGGCGTTCCTCTTCGGTTCGGGCCGTGGTCAAGGCGCCCCAGATCGCGGCCATGGTCTCGGCTGATTGACGGGCTGCATGGCCGTCCTGCCAATCGTCGATCGCGCGCCGCAGATCGGCAGCCGCGCACTTGCCGATGCCGCGCACCGTGCGGTCGCCGCCGCGTGTATAGCCTGCAGGGAGGTTGCCCTTGAGGTTGACCACTTCCTTATAGCGGATGCAGGCGATAATCTGATCGATAGCCTGCCGCGCACCCTCCACCCGCGAAAAATGTTCGGTATCGGCGGCGGCATGGGGCAGCAACTGGAGCTTGCCGGGATAGCGTTTGTCGAGTGCGAGATAGGGAACCATGGGTCCGGACATGGCACCGGTCTCTGGATCGACGAAAACGTCGGCATCGATTGCGGCAAAACTGATCTTGCCACTGGCCAACGCGGCATCGAGAGCCTCGGTATCGACGCATTCACCGCGATCGTAATTGATGAGGACCGCTCCGTCGTTCATCGCTTTGAACACCGCCCCATTCACCACATTGACATTGGCATATTTTCCTGTTGCTGCATTGAGTGGGCCCAGGCCGGTGTGGGGCGAGACGACATCAGCATTTGCCGCTGCATCCTCCGGAGTTAACGCGAATTCGAAACCCTCCGATTCGATCCAGTCCTTGTGGCGGGGGCGGGCGTGGATCGCCACTGTCATACCAAAGGCACGGGCGAGTTTGGCCACTTCGCGGCCGATGTTGCCATAGCCCATGATGGCGATCTTCTTGCCTTCCAGCTTTTCGGTCGGGAAGTCGCGAAGATGGCGCCCGGTGTCGAAGCTCCCAGCCACGGTGCGGCGATGAAGTTCGTCGACCGGCAGGTCCGGGCGGACCCGGAGCAGAGCCTTCATCACCATTTGGGCCGTGGCCCGGCTGTTGAAGGAGGGGGTGTTCATCAGGGGCGCGGCACCGCCTTCGCCATTGCCGCCTCCCCAGGACAGAGAGCCCATGTTTCCGGTTCCCGCACCAATGCGCACGCCGCCCAGAGGGAAGTCGGCGTCGGGCGGAATATAGGTGGCTGCGGCGATGACGGCGTCGAATTGCCCCTTGGATGCGGCAGCACGAATTTCATCAGCCGTGGCGAGGTTTGGCTGGTAGAAGAAGTGAATGGTGCCTTTGGCCAGATTGCGGGCACCACGCAGTGGCCCATCGTGGAAGACGCAGCCTTGCGCCTCGATATGAGATCGCGCCGCGGAGGCATCGGGCTTGCCGCCGGCATCCGGCTTCAGTCCAACGAGATCGCAGATCAGAACCTTGTAGATGCGGTCGGGATCATCCTGCCTGAGCCTTTGACCTTCCGAGGCGGACTCCACGAATGTCACACCAGCTTTTGCCAGTTCTTCTTCAAGAACCACGACCTTGGCCCGGTGATAGGCATATTTGAGATTGTCGAGCAGGGCAGTGATGTCCTCGACGGGGCGGATACCGCCGATCCAGGCGCGATAGTCACCAGGTGTTCCGGGGAAGGCATTGATATAGCGGGCGACATCGAGTCCGGCCTCGTGTTCGCCGTTGGGGTGGGTTATGCCATCATAGGCGAGGAGTTGCTTGGAGCGTGCCACGATGCGGGCATGGATCGCCGGATCCTCGATGTCGGGGTCGGTAACCTTGATGAGCGTCACGGCGGCACCACGGGATTCGGGATTGGTCACGCCCAGTTCGAACAGGCCGGAATTCGACATCCATTCATCGAGGGTGGCACGGTTCAGTGCCGATCGCCGATTCAGTTCGGCAACCGGGCCGATTCTCTGTTCGACGCGCAGGAGGCCGAAGGTGGTTTCAGCGAAGGCAAGTGTCGAGAAGGTGTTGATGACCCCGCCCAGCATCTTGTTCTGGGCCGGATCGTAAAAGGGGCCGAGCGCCACGCTCCGTCCTCCAGTCAGGGGCCGCTTGGCATCCGCCGGTGCTGCGAGCTTCAATTGCCGCGGAATGGCCCACGACGGGGTCTTCTGGTTTTCTTCGATGAGTGATAGCGCCTGGGGTGTGAACGAGGCCAGAAAATAGCCGGAAATGCCGCCGATTGCCTTCTGGAAGGGCATGAACAGGCAGCATTTCGCCATCACTTGGCGGACGATGTCCTCGCCCCAGGGCATGGCGCCGAGCATCGAGGTTGCGTCCAATACGGCATGGTGGTCATTGGGATTGCGGTCGATCCAGTCGAGGAGATTGAGGATCTCGTCGCGGGTATAGGTCGTGGCGCCTGTGGTCTCGTGCCCCACGCCGAAGAAGACCTTAATTCCCATACGCTCGAGCATGTCCGAGGCCGGGATTTCACCTTCCGACTTGGCGAAGTGGAGCCGCGCTTCGTCGCCACTTTTGGCCAAGCGCATGATTTCGATGATTTGAGCGCCCCATGATTGGCGGAAGAAGCCTGCTGCCCTGGCCGCCTCCGACTCAGGTGCGAGCGTGTCGAGAAAGATGTGCTGGGCAGGATCATTGGTGGTGAGCAGATGGAGGGCGCAGACGGTGAAGCCCGAGTGGCCGCCGCCGAGGCCAACGGCCATTTGGTTCGAGGAGGGAAACTCGAAATAGCGGTGGATTTCCCGCATCATGTCGAGCAGGAACTTGTCGGCCGGATAGCCCCGGTGCATCGAGCGGGCGATCTCGGCGGCGGTGAAGGGACCGACGTCGCGGCCCGTATCATCCAGCTTGCGGTAGTTGCGTTCAAGCCAGTGCTCGAACTCGAAGCGGAGTGCACGGCTCTCGGCCTCGTCCAGGGCGCCATCGGTGATGGGGCCGACGCCAAAGAAGGGATTGGAGGTGCGAAGGGGAGGGCCGCCGGCCGTTGCCTTCAAGGATGCTTCGCGTTGAGCCTTCAGGCGATCGATCAAGTCCGGATTCATCGTCTCCTCCTTGTATGCCGCACGTGTCTATTCGATTGCGCGGAGCGGCAGGCTTCCAAAAACGCCGCAAACCGATCGTCTGACGCCACCTCATGACGGGCGGCGTGGCACTATGGCAATTCTCAGGGGTGAGGCGGGCCAGGAGCGGGAAGCACAGAGCCGCGAACGAAAAAGGCCGGTGGGAATACCACCGGCCTCCTTGTTGTCCTCGAAGTGACTTACTTGGTCAAGGTCATGTTGAAGCAACCCAGAGTGCCGGGGTCGGCGCCGAAGACGTCAGTTATGCGTAGGATCCAGGTGCCGCTCGATTCCTCGCCGGCGAAGGTTGCGAGCGTTCCCTCTGGCTTGAAGGTGCCAGCAAAGGGTGGCACCCCGGCGGTGATCGGTGTTGCTGCGCTGTCGTCGAACACAGTCGGTGTGCCCGTGCAATCGTTGGCACCGGTTCCGTAATTGTCTCCCGAGCCCCCGTTGTCGGTGGATAGTTCAACGATGGTCCCAGTCGGGCTGACCAGGTAAATCCTAAGATCCGCGTCCCAGGTGTGATTGAGACGGAAGCTCGGAATGACCTTAAGAAGCGGGCCTGAGTCCGGGACGTTCAGGGGGGTGTCGACGGTTGTCAGATCCGGCAATGGAACAGCGAGATTGCCGGTCGAGTAGTTCGTGGTAGTGCAGCTGCCGGAGACGGTAAGCGCGGCTGACGATTTGTTGTCATTCTGAACTGGGTCACGACTTGAGGTCGACACCGTTCCATAAATCCTGTGCACACCGCTGCATTCCGTCGTACGAACCACGGCGCTGATGGTTCTGGATCCGCCAGCAGCCACCTTACCGAGGTGGCAATCGGCAAATATGCCATCGACATTGCAGGTGCCGGACGGGACGCTTGCTGATTCAATTGTAAGTCCCGGCGCTGACCGAAGGTTGACAAAGACATCCTTCGAGTCCCCAGATGCGGAAGACACCTTGGCCTTTACAGTGGTGGTTCCACCCGGCGAGATCGTCGACGGAGTGGCTGAAGTAAGCAGGCTGAGATTTACCAGAACTGGATTTACCTGAATCACGGCCGATCGCACATCCGGCTGATGGGCGTGGAAACTGTTGCCGTTACGATGATCCGCCCAGGTGGTATAGACTTGGGCGTCGCCGGGAGCGATCTGGTCATAGTCTCCCATGTAGGTGGCATTGATGACCGGGTCCTGGCCAATCACCACAGGCGTGTTTGGACTAAGCTGAAAACTCGGGTGCAGGGACAGACTCCCATCGGCATTGACAACACCCAGCCGGGAGCGACGATGGAACCACGAGTTGCTCGGATCCAACGAGCGGCTGTAGTAGCCGATCAATGGCCGAGCGCCTTTCTCGGCGAAGCCGATGGTGGGGAAGAACTGATCACCAGATGAATTGTCGATAGCTTTGGGTACTGACCATGTGGTTCCACCATCGGTCGAGTAGACCATGTAGATCGCGCCATTGTCGGATGGATCGGCGATGTTCGGATCGTCATTGTACACGACATACAAGTATGGCTTGGACGCCCGCGGTGAAACTGCGGCATGGGGGAAGGAGTTGGACCGCAGTCCACCTGCAAGCGCGAGGTTTCCGTTGGTCGTCGTGGTGTTCAGATCGGCCACCTGGACTTCGGCGCCAAAGGTGACGCCACCGTCATTCGAACGGCGCAGCCACAGCTTGTTGTCGCCGCCCTGGCCGCCTGAACCTGTTCCACGATAGTAGAACACGTTCACCTGATGGTTCGGGCTGACAACTACGTAGCAGCCTTGGCCGCCAGTGGACAGAAGGGTCCCGCCCGACGGGCCGAAGCTTGCCCCGCCGTCGATCGATCGGGTGAACATAATATCACCGTTGGGGTTGAAGCGGGTCCAGCACAGGTAAATGTTGCCGTTCCCAGGTCCGGCGAAATTGTCAACCTCCATCCACTCCTTGTCCTGGAAAGCGCCGGAGCCGGCGTAACCCGGCGTGCCGTTGACGGGTGCGCCCCAGGTGTGGCCCATGTCGGTGGATTTGAAGACCTGAAGGTTTTCGCCGGTGTTAAAGCCCAGCGTAGCAAGATAGACATGCCCGGTCGTCTTGTTCACGGCGAGCACCGGGTCGCCGGCATCGCCTTCCGCGCTGGCCGGCAGCGTGCCGCCATCGGTCCAGGTCTTGCCGCCATCGCTCGAATAGGCAAAGCCGGTGAAGTGGCTGCTGCCGCCGATGAATGAGCCGGAGTCATTGAACGCCGCCACGAGATTGGGGCCGCTCACCCGTACCACCGTGGTTTCGCTCTGCGTATCCTGCGCGGTCGCGTCTAATGCTGGGTTGTTGACGCCATCGGGCGCAATGGGGCCTAACTGCGATCCAAACGTTGGGACCTGGCTCGAGTTGGACGCCTTGAAACGCTTTGCGTGCTCCAGGTTCAACGCCGCGTTGGACCGGGGATCGTTGGCGCTGTCGAATTTCGCTGCCGCAGGATCACCCGAGTGGGCCGGCGCAATTGCTGTAAATGACAGTAGGAGCGCGAGCGCCCCCATCCTGTACTGTTTGATGACGTACATTGTGTCGCTCCTTTATGGGCGGGACGATAAGAAGAGGGGGCAATAACGTCCCGCAAAATGACGTTCGCGAAACTGAAACCAAGAGTCAAGCTATTGTTAATTTTGTTTAATTTGGCGTGTCGGCAAGAGATCTCGTGGTGCAATCAGAGCTTGATCCCCAGCGGGTGCGGCAGCGCTCGACGCAATCATTCTGGGTGTTTGCATCACAACTCTTGATTGCTCCGCCGAGAAAGCCAGGATTGTGAATAGTAGCGAGGCAATCCTTCAATCGGGTTGCACACCACTGCTGCCGCGTCGCACTTTCCGGCAGACCCGGGTCCGGTGATCCGGATTGCGCGGATTCAGGATATACCATTGCGAGCAGAACGGTTGCCAGAGTCGCAGCCAGGCTGGTGGGACGGATCGGGGTCAAACTGTCGTCTCGCTCATTCCACTTACATCTTCACCATTCGGACTTGTGACAGAGGCTCATTCACGTTTTTAATTGTATCACCATGAGCCTCTTTGCGTGCGGGCGTGATCTTGCGCACCCCACGGTTTGCCCTGCATTCAAGGTCCGGTACGTGCCGCGTCTCTTCAAGTGTGGATTCTATTGGTGAGCCCGGATGGGTTCGAACCATCGACCCTCTGATTAAAAGTCAGATGCTCTACCACTGAGCTACGGGCCCACATCGGGAGTCGCAGGACTGCGAACGCGGCGGACCATAGTGTCGGGGGGGAGGCGGGTCAATAGCCGGCTTGTCCTGGAAACGTAGCATTAACGCCGCCGCCACAATATCGCCCGCGTGGCGCGGGAAATGCTGCGCTGGGCTGACAATCCTTTTTTGGCACAGATTCGATGAGTGACATTGCCGTAATCGTCTTGGCCGCGGGCATGGGAACGCGGATGAAATCCAAGCTTCCCAAGGTCCTTCACCGGGTTGCGGGCCGTAGTCTGCTTGGCCATGTGCTGCATGCGGCCAAGGCCCTGTCGCCGGAGCGTGTTGTGGTGGTGGCCGGGCCCGGCATGGACAATCTCGCTGCCGAGGCGCGGCGGTTGTTGCCCGGCGTTTCCGTGGTCACCCAGGTCGACCGCAGGGGGACTGGCCATGCAGTTCTAACAGCGAAGGAGGCTCTGGAGGGCTTTCGCGGCACGGTGCTGGTGCTCTACGGGGATGTTCCGCTGATTGAACCGGCCACATTGTCGGGCCTGACGGCCGAGGTCTCGTCAGGCGTTCCGTTGGCGGTTCTCGGATTCGACGCGACCAATCCGAAAGGCTATGGCCGATTGCTCCGCAATGCTGAGGGCCGTGTCGTCTCAATTCGCGAAGAACTTGATGCGTCACCCGAGGAACGTACCATAACCCTATGTAATTCTGGAATTATCGCGGCCAAGGCCGATGTGCTTTGGAAAACCTTGCCACGAATTTCCGATAACAATGCCAAGGGCGAAATCTACCTCACCGATGCGGTCGGGCTTGTCGCGGCCTCGGGCAAGGCCTGCGGTCTGGTGATCTGCCCGGAATCGGAAGTCGCGGGGGTCAACGACCGCCTGCAGCTGGCGGGCATCGCGGCGACGCTGCAGCAACGCTACCGGCGCCACCACATGCTTAATGGGGCCACGCTGGCCGCGCCGGAGACGGTGCATTTCTCGGCCGATACGGTCATCGGTCAGGATGTCCTGATCGAACCCCATGTCGTGTTTGGCCCGGGGGTCACCGTGGGCGACGGCGTTGAGATCCTCGCCTTTTCACATATCGAGGGCGCCACAATTTCGTCTGGCGCGCGGATCGGGCCCTATGCGCGGTTACGACCCGGCGCGGAGATTGGCGAGGACGCCCATATCGGCAACTTCGTCGAAGTCAAGAAGGCGATCATCGGCAAGGGGGCCAAGGCCAACCACCTGACCTATATCGGCGATGCACGGGTCGGTTCGAAGACCAACATCGGGGCCGGAACCATCACCTGCAATTACGACGGTTTCGACAAGTTCGTGACCGATATCGGGGCCGACGTCTTCGTTGGTTCGAACACGGCTCTGGTTGCGCCGGTGAAAGTGGGTGACGGCGCCTCGATAGCGGCGGGGAGCGTCATTACCCAGGACATACCGGCCGACGCGTTGGCGATCTCGCGGCCAGACCTGGCTGTCCGGCCGGGGTGGGCCAAGCGGCATCGTGAAATCAAGAAGGCCCAGAAAGCGGCCAAGGCAAACAGGACCTGAAAAAACCATGTGCGGCATTGTAGGTATTCTCGGCAAGGAACCGGTTGCAAATCACATCGTCGAGGCGCTCAAGCGGCTCGAATATCGCGGCTATGACTCGGCCGGCGTGGCGACCGTCGAAAACGGCGAGATCGGCCGCAGGCGCGCGCCGGGAAAGCTGTTCAACCTGGAGGCTCGACTGGCCGCCGAACCCTTGCTCGGCACAGCCGGCATCGGCCACACGCGTTGGGCCACCCATGGCGCGGCCAATGAAACCAATGCCCACCCCCATATGGCGGGCGATGTGGTCATCGTCCACAATGGCATCATCGAGAATTTCCGTGAACTGAGGGATGAACTCGAAGCGGATGGCGCCAAGTTCCTGACACAGACCGATACGGAAGTTGTTGCGCACCTCATCGACCGCGAGCGCAAGCGTGACAAGTCACCCCGCAGTGCCGTGCATGACATCCTGCCACGGCTGGAGGGAGCCTTCGCGCTCGCCATTCTGTTTCGCGGCGATAACAATCTGTTGATCGGAGCGCGCAAGGGAAGCCCGCTGGCCGTTGGTCACGGCAATGGCGAGATGTACCTCGGCTCCGATGCAATTGCGCTGGCGCCCTTCACCAATCGGGTCACCTATCTCGAGGACGGCGACTGGGTGGTGCTGACGCGGAATTCCATCGAGATTTTCGATGCCCAGAACCGCCATGTCATCCGGCCGATGAGTTTTTCCCAGGCCTCGGCGATGCTGGTCGACAAGGGTAATCACCGCCACTTCATGGCCAAGGAAATCAGCGAACAGCCGGAGGTCATCGGCCATACCCTTGCCGAATATATCGACTTTGGCGAACGGGCGATCCGTCTTCCGGAAAACCTGCCCTTCGACTTCAAGGCTCTGGACCGCATCACGATCACCGCGTGCGGCACTGCTTCCTATGCGGGCCTGGCGGCAAAATACTGGTTTGAGAAGATCGCGCGGTTGCCGACGGAAGTGGATATCGCCTCTGAGTTCCGCTACCGGGAAGCACCGCTGCCGAGGAATGGCCTGGCGATCGTTGTCTCGCAGTCTGGCGAAACGGCCGACACGCTCGCGGCGCTACGCTATTGCAAGTCGCAAGGTCAGCACATCCTAGCCATCGTCAACGTGCCGGAATCGACCATTGCGCGAGAAAGCGAACTGGTGTTCCGCACCTATGCGGGGCCTGAGATCGGCGTTGCCTCGACCAAGGCCTTCACCTGTCAGCTCTCGGCCTTGGCCTGTCTGGCCATTCTCGCCGGGAAGCTGCGCGGCACGATCACGCGCGAACAGGAACGTGAAATGGTCGGCGCCCTTATTGAAGCGCCGCGCCACATATCCGAGATCCTCAAGGACGAGAAGCATATCGCAGCCGTGGCCAGGGAGGTTGCCCATGCCCGCGACGTGCTCTACCTGGGGCGCGGCATCAATTTTCCGATCGCGCTCGAGGGGGCGCTCAAGCTGAAGGAGATTTCCTACATCCATGCCGAGGGCTACGCGGCCGGAGAGCTGAAGCATGGGCCCATCGCCTTGATCGATGAGCATGTGCCTGTCATCGTGATCGCGCCGCGTGATGATCTCTTCGAAAAGACCGTTTCGAACATGGAAGAGGTCGCGGCGCGCGGGGGCAAGATCGTGCTGCTCACCGACGACAAGGCCATCGCCGCGAATGGCAGCAAGACCTTCCAGCACATCCGCGTGCCCCAGGCTCACCCGTTCATCAGTCCTTTGCTCTATGCGGTTCCGGTTCAGTTGCTGGCCTATCATGCGGCGGTCTTCATGGGTACCGACGTCGACCAGCCGCGCAATCTTGCCAAGTCGGTGACAGTGGAATAGGGGTCCAGAAGGTCCGGTTTCCACAAGCCTGACCCGCGCGAGACCTCACTTGCCTCGTGACGGCATTTGGTCCTAGCCTCCTGACCAGATCAGACCGGTGGGAGACGAACGACGATGGCATCTGAACTTGTATCCGAGTACGAGCGGCAGGGTTTTGCCTTCCGGCCAAATCTCCTGTCGCCGGCCGAGGTCGCGGTGGTGATCGCGGAGCTGAACCGCATCCTGACATCATATGGCGATGATCCCTTGCGGGTGATCAGGGAGAAGGACGGCGTCACACCGCGCACCGTTGTCAATCCGCATGTCTACAGCGATGTCTTCAATCGTCTGGTTCATCATCCGGCGCTGGTTCGTGCCGCGGAAGAACTCCTTGGTGAAAGTGTCTACGTGTTTCAATCGGGGCTGAACTGCAAGGCGGCCTTCAACGGTGATGTCTGGTTCTGGCATCAGGACTATCCGGCCTATCACCGCGACGACCATATTCCGCTCCCGCGCATGGTGAATGCGCTCATCTTCTTCGACGACATCAACACGATGAACGGTCCTCTGATGCTGGTCCCCGGATCCCAGAACCTGAACGACGACATGCCGGAGAACTCTGATCAGGGCACATCCTATTCCTTCCGCTACACCAGTCCGGATGTGATCAAGGAGCAGGTCCGCAGGCTTGGGGTGGTGGCGCCGACCGGCCCGGCCGGCTCGGTGAATTTCATGAATGTCAATGTTCTGCACGGTTCAGCGGGCAACCTCTCGCCGTGGTCCAGGCGCATGATGACGCTGACCTACAATGCCATGTCCAACAAGGCGACAAGTCCCAGCGTGAGGCCAAAGCATATCGTCTATGACGACCGCGATCTTCCGGCCATCGTCGCCATGGCACCCGACTGCCTGACGAGTCTGGCATCGTGAGCTATCGTGATGCCCGTCCCGTGTGGGCGGAAGTCGATCTCGGGGCCATCACCCACAATGTCAATCTGCTGCGGCAGCGGGTGGCCCGTCCGATCAAGATCCTGGCGCCGGTGAAGGCCAATGCCTATGGCCATGGCGTGACGGCTGTCAGCAGGCATCTTCAAGGACTGGGGGTCGAGGGTCTGGCGACCGCCAATTTCGACGATGCTGTCGCGGCGCGGCGGGCCGGGGTCACGATTCCGGTCCTGATGTACGGCTCGCAACTCCCGGCAGGGCACGGCGAATTGCTCAGCCACGGGCTGACCCCCAGTGTCTATTCGGCCGAGTCCCTGTCGGCTCTCGCGGCATTGGCGCAGGCCCGTTCCGCGCCCGTTGCCGTCCATGTGAAGGTCGACGCCGGCCTGGGGCGGATCGGGGTGCGCCTCGACGAAGCCGCGGACTTCATTCGCATCGTCCGCAAGCACTCTTCACTCCATCTGGAGGGCATCTACACCCACATCCCCTTTTCCGATGAGATCGGCGGGCAATGGTCACAGCGCCGGCTGAGGGCTTTCGCCGGCCTCGTCCGGGTGGTCGAGAGGGAACATGGCATTCGCATAGACTATGCCCAGGCAGCGGCCAGTTCGGTCCTGTCGCAGGATTTTCCCGATGAACTCAACACCATTGCGCCCGGTCATCTCGTCTTCGGTCTTCATCCGGTCAATGGACAGCGGGGTGAGGCGCTGGGGTTCAGGAAGGCCCTGAAGGCGTTGCGGGCTGCGATCATCCATATCGGGCGGTTCAGACCGGGTGACGATCTGATCGGCACAGGCCCCGGCGGACTTGCCACGGCACGAACGACGGCGGTCATTCTTCTTGGCATGGACAATGGGCTGCGGCCGGCCGCAGCCGGTCAGACCGCTCATGTCCTTTGCTATGGCCTGCGCTGTCCGGTTTTGGCGGTATCAGCAGAATACGCCGTGATCGATATCAGTGGCGTCCCCGCCGCTGGCCTGGGTGACGTGGTGACGATCATCGGCGAGGATGGGGGCGACGCGATTTCGGTTGAGGATGTCGCCCGGCACCAAGGTGCCCCTAGCGCTGCCTATTGGCAGGTAGCGTTGCGCAATGTGCCCTTTGTCACCGAAGTCAGTGACTGATGCGGGTGCGCGGACGATAGGCCTTGCGCTCGCTGTCGAACCCCTCGAAATATTCCCTCACCTGCGGATGGCGAACCGGTTCCCCGCTTTCATCCACCAGGAGGTTCTGCTCGGACACATAGGCCACGTATTCGGTTTCGTCGTTTTCGGCGAGCAGGTGATAGAAGGGCTGGTCCTTGCGCGGCCGAACCTCCTCGGGAATCGCCAGCCACCATTCCTCGGTATTGTTGAACACCGGATCGACGTCAAAAATCACGCCGCGAAACGGGAAGAGGCGGTGTTTCACCAGTTGGCCGATGGTAAATTTTGCGGATGGCAGCCTTGTCATAACTATTGATTGCCAAGGACGCCTGCGGAAGGCAAGAGCCATGCAACGGACAGCGTCAACAACCGATCTCTCATGAGCGAAATCCTCAGTTTGGCCATGCCCTTCTTCGGGCTCATTCTGCTGGGCGTGCTAGCGGCCCGCCTCTGGCATCTTGGCGAAGAAGGGCTGGCGTGGCTCAACATCTTTCTTGTCTATTTCGCACTTCCGGCGCTCATCTTCCTCGTGGTGGCGGCCGCGCCATTCGGCCAATTGTTGAACTGGCCCTTCATGATTGCTGTCACTTCGGTCACAATCTGCGCCTTCGCCGCGGTCACCGGTCTCTCGATGTGGCTCTGGGGGACGCCGCTGCGGATTGCAGCACTCCAGGGAACATCCGGCAGCTACGGCAATGTCGGCTATATGGGATTGCCTCTCGCTGTGGCATTTTTCGGGCCAGAGGCGGCGGTGCCGGCGGCCCTGGTGTTTTGCTTCGATTGCACGGCGCAGTTCGTGATCACGCCCATCCTGGCAACACTTGGACACGAGCAGGACGAGGAAGCACACTGGGGAGCCGTGGCACTGCGGATCGTCAGGCAGGTCGCCAGTCATCCCTTCATCGTGGCCACGATCTTGGGTGTCTGCGCGTCCGCATTCGCTTTTCCGGTGCCCGATGGATTCCGGACAATGCTCGAGATGCTGATGCGGTCGGCGGGTCCGACGGCGCTCTTCGCTCTTGGTGTGACGGTCGGCATGCGCAAGTTTGCCGGCATCGGGCGCGAGTTGCCTCTGGTCGTCGGCATGAAGGTCGCCGTGCAGCCCGCTCTGGCGCTTCTTGTGGTGAGCCAGGTTCCGGGAATCGAACCGGTGTGGCTGCATGTGGCCGTGATGATGGCGGCGCTGCCGACAGCATCCAACGCCCTCATTCTGGCGAGCCAGTACAAGGCCTATATCGAGGGTGCTTCCACGGCGGTGATCGTGACCACGGCGGTCTCGGCCGCGATCATTCCGGTGCTCATCTACTTCATCAAGGCCGGAATCTTGCCCTGATCGCGCATGATCCGTGGCACACCCGTCACCGGTGACAGGCCTCTCGCCACGATGAAACGGCGCAATGGGGAGAAGCTGGCAATCAGTGAGAGGCTGAGCGCCCGACCGCCCTCGAGTGCCAGGTGACCAGACAAAAGCGAGCGGTTCATCAGATCGATGGCCTGCTGGCGGGGCTGGATGTCGCGGCGGCGGAGCAAGTCGTAGCGCCGCAGTATGTCTGGACTACCGGGGTCCTCGGCCCCGGAAACGAGTTCTGCTGCCTGGGCCGCATCGCGAAGCGACATGTTCAGGCCTTGGGCGCCGATCGGCGGCACGACATGGGCTGACTCGCCGATCAGGATGATCCGGTGGCGGGCGAATTCACGGGCGATGAGGCCCTGCATTGGGAAGGCCCGCCGCGGCCCAATAGCGGAAACCAGTCCGAGGTCGCCATGGGACTGCAGCTGAATCTCGCGGGCGAGGGCGTCGTCGGACAGGACCATGATCGCCGCCGCCCGCGCCGGCCGTTCCATCCACACCAGGCTCGACTGGTTGCCCGGCAGGGGCACGGTGGTGAAGGGGCCTGCAGGCTTGTGATATTCTGTCGAAATGCCGTCATGGGGGCCACTGTGGGCGAAACTCGTGGCAATGGCCACCTGGTCATAGGACCAGGTGTTGGTCTTGATGCCTGCCGCATCGCGCAGCGGTGAGTTTCGTCCGTCAGAGGCCAGGACAACGGGCGCCTCCAGCAGGTCGCCAGCTGCCGTTGTGACAACGACGCTCTCAGAGGTGGTCGTGGCTGCGACCACATCGGAGGCGATGAATTGAACGCCCGCGGCCCATGCCCGCTGGCGGAGCGCGGGGAGGAGGATCGACAGCGGAAAATTCCATCCGAAGACGTCCTCACCGATCTCGGCCGGATCGAAGGTGATGGTGGGCGCCACGATCCGGCTGCCGGTATCGTCGACCAGCCTCAGGCGTCGCAGCGCGGTGGTCTGCTCCTGCAGGTCTCCCGGCCAGAGGCCGAGGTGTTCGAGCAACCTTATGGAGGGGCGCATGAGAGCCACGGTGCGCGGATCACGCACATCGGATTCGGCGGAGACGAGGGCGGTGCGAAGTCCTTCTTGCGCCACGAGGCAAGCCGCCGTGAGGCCAGCCGGCCCGCCGCCCACGACAATCGCATTGAATTCCGTCATGCTGACAAACTGGAACCGGCGGAGGCTTGATTCAAGGGGCGCTACTGTCGCGGCTTCAGGCGCCGAGCCTTGTCTTCACCATGCTGTCGCGCGCCGTGAACGACTCATGAAAAGCGGCAAGCCCTGGCCGCTCGTTGCGCCAGCCGAGTTCCGGCAGGCGGAAGTCCAGATAGGACAGCACCACGGCTGTGCAGATCGAACCGGCATTGACCTCGAAAAGACAGGCAAGCCAGTTCTTCTCCATGTCGTCGCAGGCGGCGTTGAGGCGCGTGTTGGTCCGCTCGATCCAGGCTTCCCACTGCAAGCCCTTGGGGCGAACGCCCAGTTCATAGCGCAATCCCACGGCAGCGTCGGCCGTGCCTTGGGCCAGGGCCTGGAGCGTGAGTACGCGGAAACGCTTTACGCCATCGTCGGGGATGAGAGCGGAATTGCCGGCGACGTGGCAGAGATATTCGATGATCACTCGGGAATCGTACACGGCATGGCCGTGATCGGTTTCCAGGATCGGAATCTTGCCGATCGCCGAGAGCGCGGCGAGCTTGGAATTGACTTCGGTCGGCCGAACCCCCTCGGTCACATGCTCCACCCGCCCGGACAGGCCGGTCTCATGGGCCGTCACGAGTGTCATGCGGACAAAAGGGGAAATCATATCGCCATAGATCTTCATTGGTTTGCTGCGCTCCAACTCATTTTGAAGCAACCTAGCCCAGGTGGACCCGCGGTGAAACTGGAGATATGAAAGTTGCCTGGGCGACGCTTGACCCCAAGCGGTCGAATGGGATTATGAGCCTGACCAGTCTTGGACCAGTGGCGGTCAGGTGAGATGCCCGGACAGTCCGCTGACCGACCATGTCGAATCTGGCATGCAGGCGTTGCGGGAGCAGGTCAGTAGCGCCGGAGAAGACCGACGAGACGTCCCTGGACCCGAATGCGATCAGGACCGAAGATGCGGGTTTCATAGGCCGCGTTGGCAGCTTCCAGCGCCACTGAATCGCCCTTGCGGCGCAGGCGCTTCAAGGTGGCTTCCTCATCATCGACCAGAGCCACCACGATATCACCATTGTGTGCCGTGTCACCCTTGCGAATGATCACCGTGTCGCCATCGAAAATGCCGGCGTCGATCATCGAATCGCCCTTCACCTCAAGTGCGAAGTGCTCACCGCTTCCGAGCATTTCCGGGGGAACGGCGATATTGGCCGAATGATCCTGAATGGCGGAAATCGGAACACCCGCGGCGATGCGTCCCATCATCGGCACAGCGGCGGCCCGCGGCGCGCCATCATTGCTGGCTGCCACCGGCTTCACCCGGCCGAGATTGCCCTGGATCACACTGGGCGTGAAATTCTGCTTCTTGGCACTGAGGCTCGGTGAGTGGCTTTCCGGAAGCTTGATGACTTCCAGGGCGCGCGCCCGGTTCGGCATGCGGCGCAGGAACCCACGCTCCTCCAACGCAACGATCAAGCGGTGCACGCCGGACTTCGACTGCAGATTGAGCGCTTCCTTCATCTCCTCGAAGGACGGGGGGACGCCTTCTTCCTTGAGGCGTTCATTGATGAACATGAGGAGTTCGAGTTGCTTGCGGGTGAGCATGGCCACTTTCCTGTCTTGGCGCTCCAGAATCGGAACAAATCTGAAACGACGTTACAGGTTGCCATTTAGTTCTTCAAGTGTTTACTTTCCGTAACCGCTAGAAATCAAGCGGCAGGATCGGCACCATGTCGCCAGCGCCGGCCTCGGGAGCCTGCGGCGGGCGGACGATCAGGCAATCGGCTTCACGGAAGGTGCGCTGCATCGACGAGTCCTGCCGCGAAAACGGGGTGGCCGTCCGACTGCCATCGGCAGCGATCTCCAGCGTGGCCCGGACATAGTCCTGCCGGGCGTCGTTGGCCTTCATGGCTGTTGCGAGCCGGGCCATCACCAGATCATCCCCCCGGGGCAGTCCGAGCAACACGTCAAGCAAGGGTTTCAAGAACAGCCTGGCGCAGACGAGGGCCGATACGGGATTGCCGGGAAGTCCGAGAATGTGCTGTCCGTTCTTGCGCCCGTACATGAAGGGCTTGCCCGGCCGCATGGCGATTTTCCAGAACTTGATGTCGACCCCGGCGTTCCTGAAGGCCTCCTGAACGAAGTCATGGTCGCCGACCGATGCGCCGCCACTGGTCATCAGGATATCGGCCTCGGCGGCCCTGGCAATCACGCGTTCGGTGGCTTTCAGCCGGTCGGGCACGATGCCGAGATTGACCACGCGGGCGCCGAAGAGAGTCGCCATCATCTGCATGGCATGGCTGTTGGAAGACACGATCTGGTCGGGGGAGGGCTTGGAGCCAGGCGCCACCAGTTCGTCGCCGGTGGCAAAGATCGCCACCACCGGCTTGCGACGGACGCTGATCTCTGCGGCATTGGCCGCCGCGGCGAGGCCGATGTCGCGCGCTTTGAGCCTGATTCCGGCCGGGAGGAGAACGTCGCCGCGCGCGAAATCGAGCCCCGGATCGCGCACGTTCTGGCCCTGGGCCACGGATTGGAGCATGGACACGAAGGGCTTGGATTGGACGGCGGTATTTTCCTGGATGATCACCGCATCCGCCCCTTTCGGCATTGGTGCGCCGGTGAAGATCCGGACCGTTTCGCCCGAGCGAAGCGTGCCTGCGAAACGGTTGCCGGCCGCCGAGGTCCCGACAATCTTCAGAGAGACCGGGGTGTTTCGCAGATCGTCGGCAATGACTGCGTAGCCGTCCATGGCCGAAGCGGCGAAAGGCGGCTGGTTGCGCCGTGCCTTGACCGGTTGGGCGAGCACCCGTCCAAGGCTTCCTGCAAGTGTCACCTTCTCGGCTGGCAGCGGCTTGACACCACGAAGGATGCGGGAGCGGGCCTCTTCGACGGGGAGCAGTGCCATGTCTTCATTCTGCCTTGTAATGACCGGACTTGCCGCCGGATTTCTCGACAAGCCGCAGGTCGCTGATTGTCATGGCCCGGTCCACGGCCTTGCACATGTCATAAAGTGTGAGGCAGGCGATGGAACAGGCGGTCAGGGCCTCCATTTCGACGCCGGTCTTGCCCTCGACCTTGACCGTGGCGGTGACGGCGATCAGCGATTTTTCCACATCCGGGGCAAATTCCACCGTCACCTTTGAAATCATCAGGGGATGGCAGAGCGGGATCAGGTCATGGGTTCGCTTGGCCGCCATGATCCCGGCAATCCGGGCGGTGGCCAGCACGTCGCCCTTCTTGGCCTTGCCTTCGAGGATGAGCGTCAGGGTTTCAGGCCGCATCGTCACGATCGCGGATGCAGTGGCGCCGCGCTGGGTGACATCCTTTTCCGAAACGTCGACCATATGGGCGTTGCCGGCCGCGTCTAGGTGGGTGAGCCGGCTCATGGCTTGGTCAGGATGGCGCGAGTCGCGGCCGCCACGTCCTTCTGCCGCATCAGGCTTTCGCCGATCAGGAAGGCATTGACGCCGACCTTCGACAGCCGGGCGAGATCCTCCGGTGTAAAGAGCCCACTCTCGCCCACCACCATGCGCTCGGGCGGTACACGTGGAGCAAGACGTTCCGTGGTCTCGAGCGACGTCTCGAAGGTATGGAGATTGCGGTTGTTGATGCCAATGAGCGGGGTGGAGAGCCGCAGGGCCCGGTCCAGTTCAGTTTCGTCATGGACCTCGGCGAGGACGTCGAGCCCCCAGTCGCGGGCCGCAGCTTCCAGTTCGTTGGCAAGAACATCGTCGATTATGGCCATGATCAGCAAAATACAGTCGGCGCCCCAGGCGCGTGCTTCCGCCACCTGGTATGTGTCGAGCATGAAATCCTTGCGCAGGGCTGGCAGCTGGGTCACGGCCCGCGCGGCGCCGAGATATTCCGGCGCCCCCTGAAACGATGGCGTGTCGGTCAGCACCGAAAGACAGGCAGCACCGCCGTCCTCGTAGGCCATGGCCAGCTGCGGCGGATTGAAATCTGGGCGAATCAGCCCCTTGGATGGGCTGGCCTTCTTGATCTCCGCGATCAGCGCCCATTGGCCACTGTCAATCCTGGTCTTGAGAGCGCCGGCAAAGCTCCGCACCGGCGGGGCGTCGAGGGCCATGACTTCGAGCTCCCGCTCCGGGATCTCGGATCTGGCGCGGGCCACCTCTTCACGTTTGTAGTCCGCAATCTTGTCGAGAATGGTTGCCATCAGCCGTTCGAAACCTTCACAAGAGTATCCAGCGCGCGGATTGCTCCACCGCTTTCGATCGCAGCGCGGGCCTGTGCTACGCCGTCGATCATTGTGTCACACTTGCCGGCCACGACCAACGCGGCCGCAGCGGTCATGATGGCAGCATCACTGAAGGCCGAGGGGTCGCCGGCCAGCACACTGCGCAGCGCTTCGGCATTGCTGGTGGCATCGCTACCCTTGAGGTCCTCGACCGACGCGCGCTTCAGACCCACGGACTCAGGAGTCAGCTCGAAACTCGAGATGTTTCCGTCCTTCAGTTCGGTGATCCAGGTGGTACCGGTCGGGACAATCTCGTCGAATCCTCCTTCACCGTGGCAAATCCAGCAGGCTTCACTGCCGAGGTTCTTCAGGACTTGCGCGAGGGGATTGACCCAAGCTTTTGAAAATACGCCAGTAACCTGCCGCCTGACGCCTGCGGGATTGGACAGGGGACCGAGCAGGTTGAAGATAGTGCGGGTGCCGAGTTCGACCCGCGATGGCCCCACGTGTTTCATCGAGGCATGGTGGGCCGGCGCGAACATGAATCCCAGGCCGGCTTCCGCGATACAGGCGGCAATCATGTCCGGCGGCAGGTCGATTTTCACGCCGAGGGCCATGAGCACGTCGGCTGCGCCCGACTTCGATGACAGGGCCCGGTTGCCGTGCTTGGCCACTGCGAGGCCGGCGCCAGCGGCGATGAAGGCGGCACAGGTGCTGATGTTGTAGGATCCGGACGCATCGCCGCCGGTTCCGACGATGTCGATGGCATCGGCGGGGGCTGTGACCCGGATCATCTTTTCCCGCATGATCTGCACCGCACCGGTGATCTCGTCCACGGTTTCACCGCGGACGCGAAGCGCCATGAGCAGCCCGCCGATCTGGGACGGGGTGGCTTCGCCCGACATCATCACGTTGAAGGCCTCGCGGGCTTCCTCCCGGGTGAGCGCCGCGCCGCTGGCAGCCTTGGCGATGATGGGTTTCAGGTCTGCCATCAGCGGTTCCTCGCAAGTTCAAGAAAGTTCTTCAGGATGGCGTGTCCGTACTCCGAGGCAATGCTCTCCGGATGAAACTGCACCCCATGGACATTGAGGGATTTGTGCTGGAGGCCCATGATCAGCCCATCGGCCTCGGCGGTGATCTCGAGGCACTCCGGCAGGCTGTCCCGGTCCACGATCAGCGAGTGATAGCGGGTCGCGGTGAAGGCGGGCGGAAGCCCCTTGAACACGCCCTTGCCGCCATGGTGGATCTGCGAGACCTTGCCATGCATGAGTTGCGGCGCGCGGATCACCTTGCCGCCGAAGGCCTGTCCGATCGATTGGAGCCCGAGGCAGACGCCAAAGATCGGAATGGTGGGGCTCGCGCTCTCAATGAGGTCGAGGCAGATTCCGGCCTCATTGGGCGTGGCCGGGCCGGGAGAAATCACGATTGCCTCGGGTGCAGCCGAAATCACCTGGCCAACGCTGATCTTGTCATTGCGGTGAACGACCGTCTCGGCGCCAAGGTCGCCAAGGAAGTGGAACAGATTCCAGGTGAAGCTGTCATAATTGTCGATGAGAATGATCATTGGGCCCTCCCGGCACGGCCGGCGAACCGGACGGCCTCCTCGGCGGCGCGGAACAGCGCCTTGGCCTTGTTGATGCATTCCTGATGCTCGCTTTCGGGCACACTGTCAGCAACTACCCCGGCGCCCGCCTGCACATACATCTTCCCGTCCTTGACGATGGCGGTGCGCAACACGATGCAGGTGTCCATCTCGCCGTCGGCCGAGAAATAGCCGACACATCCGGCGTAGACGCCGCGCTTGTTGGCTTCCAGTTCGTCGATGATCTGCATGGCCCTAACCTTCGGCGCGCCGGACACCGTGCCGGCTGGGAAACCGGCGACGAGAGCGTCGATGGTGTCATGGTTTTTCGCGAGGCGGCCTTCGACATTGGAGACGATGTGCATCACCTGGGAATAATACTCGAGAATAAACTGGTCGGTCACTTTGATCGAGCCAATTTCCGCAACCCGCCCCACGTCGTTGCGTCCCAGATCGAGCAGCATCAGGTGCTCGGCCCGTTCCTTGGGGTCGGCCAGCAGTTCCGCCGCCAGTGCCCGGTCTTCCGAGGGCGTGGCGCCGCGGCGCCGGGTTCCGGCGATGGGCCGGATCGAAACCTTTCCGTCACGCACCCGCACGAGGATCTCAGGACTGGAACCGATCACGGCGAAGCGGTTGAAGTCGAGATAGTAGAGGAAAGGGGAGGGGTTCACGCGCCGCAACGAGCGATAGAGCGCGAATGGCGGCAAGGTGAATTCCGTTTCGAAGCGTTGCGACAGCACGACCTGAAAGATGTCGCCGGCGGTGATGTAGTCCTTCGCCTTCAGAACCATGGCCTTGTAGTCCTCGGGCCTGGTATTGGACCGAGGCTCGGCGATCGGCGGCACATCGTCCCGAAGGGCAAGGTGATCGAGCGGCCGGTCGAGTGCATCGACGATCTCGTTGACGCGCTCCTGAGCCCGGGCATAGGCGGCCCGCGCCGAAATGGCCGGATCGGGATAGACCGGCGACGTTACGGTGACTTCGTCGCGCACGCTGTCGAAGATCGCCATGATCGTGGGGCGTATCAACACCGCGTCGGGTAGGCCGAGGGTGTCGGGATTGGGTGCTGGCAGGTCCTCCATCAACCGCACCATGTCATATCCAATGTAGCCGAACACGCCGGCAGCCATGGGTGGAGCATCTTCCGGAAGCTTGATGCGGCTTTCACCAAGGAGGGCCCGCAGGGCTTCGAGTGGCGGCAGGGCAACGGCTTCGAACGGGCCGTCCGGATTGGTGCCGGCCTTGCGATTGACGCAGGCCTTGCCGGCCTCCACCTTCCAGATCAGGTCGGGATTCATGCCGATGATGGAATAACGCCCGCGCACTGCACCGCCTTCCACAGACTCCAGCAAGAAGGAGTACCGGGCATTACGCGCAAGTTTGAGCATGGCGGATACGGGCGTTTCGAGGTCGGCCACGAGCCGGGTCGAAACAATCTGGGCCTCGCCCCGGTCATAGGCGCGGGAGAAGCTGTCATAGTCGGGCGAAATAAGCATGTGAGTGACTCCGGCTGGAGCAAAGATCCTGGTTACTGCGATGTCGTTCCAGAGATCTGTCGCCAGAGTGCTTCGTTCAGCGAGACGCCCACCTGCTTCTGCAATCCACCGAGATAGGACGACAGCATGTCACTCGCGGCGGTCTCTATCACCTCGCTGGAGATGTTCTTGGCATCAGCGGCGTTGGCGTCGAATGGAGGCAGCAGGACTGCCATCGACTGAATCACCCGCACGCCCTTGCCGTCGGGATCGAGCGCGTAGGTGAAACCGCCCTCAGGCACCGAGAATACGGCCCTGACGGCGGCGGCATCGAAGCCGCTGTTGGTCTCACCGCGCTTGAGGCCCTGGACCGTCTTGATTTCGGCGCGGGTCTCGCGGGCAAGGTCCTCCAGCGAAATGCCGGACCCGGCGCGCTCCACCATTCTTTTCGCCTTCTCCGTCGAGAGGTCGCGAAGCTTCCGGTCGAAGACTGCGCTTCTTGCCTTTTCCTTGACGTCGTCGAGTGGCCGGAGGGCCGAAGGTATCACTTCGCGCACCTCGTACCAGATATAGCCGTCATCGAGGGACAGGGTGTCGTTCTCCACGCCCACGTCGCTGGAGAAGGCCGCCCGCAACAGTTCGGTCTTGTGGGGCACATCGACAGGCTTGCCATCCTTGCCGAGGCCCGCCGCATCGATGGCGACGACGAGCTGGAAGGGGATCGAGGCCTTGGCGGCGATATCCTCGAATTTGGCCTGGGCGGCGCGCTGGTCTTCGACGGTGTCGAAGATGGACTGGATCTCCTCGCGGGCGCGGTCGAGCTTGAGCCGCTCGGAGAGTTCCATCTTTACCTCATCGAGGGTGGACTGGTGTTCGGGCTTCACCGACACGGCCTTGAGGATCACCGTCGTCAATGCGCCTTTTACCGGGTCGCTGACCGCGCCCTCCGCCAGCGCGAAAGCCGCCTCGCGGATGGCCGGGTCGAAAAAGTCGGTCTTGGCCTTGTCAGCGAAGGTGATATCGGCCTCGGTGAAACCCAATTCCTTGGCGACGGCAATGAAGTCTTCTCCGGCCGCAAGGCGCTCCTTGATTTTGTTGGCCTCATCGAGGTTGGGGATCGCCAACTGCAGGATGGTGCGCCGCTCCGGCGTCGTATAATCGGAGCGATATTTTTCATAGCCGGCGGCGATCTCCTGGTCCGACAGCGTGATGGTGGCCGCCACGTCGCCGGGTTCCGCCTTGAGGATCGCGATGGAGCGGTATTCGGGCGCGGTGTAGGCCTGCGGATTGCTCTCGTATTCCTTGGCGATGTCCTCGTCGGTCGGCGCGGCGACCTCGCTTTCGGCGGTGGCTATGGCGAAATAACGGGCATCGCGCTGCTCGTTGCGGTGGCGGTAAAGGGCCTCGGTCAGCGTGGCTGGGACTGCGAAGCTTCCTTCGGCAGAACCGGTGATGGCCTCGCGCAGGCGATCCTTGCGCTCGCGGGCGAGATAAGTCGCCTCATTGAAGCCATTGGCGGCGAGCAGGCGGCGGAACTGTTCGGGATCGAACTTGCCGGACCCGTCCTGGAAGGCCGGGTTCGCCGCGGTTTCGTCGGCAATGAACTGATCCGATACACCAAGCTTCAAGCTCCTGGCTTGATCGTCAATTGCGGCGGACTGGATCAGGTTGTTCAAAATTGAACGATCGAGGCCCAGCTTGCGGGCATCTTCGGGCGTGAAGGCCTGCCCTGTCTGACGGGTCAGGTTTTGCAGATACTGGTTGAAGGCCACATTGAATTCCTGGGCCGTCACCTCCGTGTCGCCAACGGTTGCGAGGGCCCCCTGATTGAAGCCTCTGAACACGTCGGCAATGCCCCAGACGGCGAAGCTCACGGCAAGCAGGCCGATCAGCAGCTTTGCCATCCAGCTCTTGGCGGCATTGCGCATGGAGTCCATCATCGAGGGTCGTTCCTTTCGGTCGTTGCTGCCCGGGCAGGCGCGGCGCACTATAGGTATGTGCCACCCCCCTCGCAAGTGCAGTATCGCTCTGCTATGAGCTTTGCCATCAATGGTTTGGAGGTCAAAGATGGCAAGTGAAGGGCCGCGGGCGCTGGTCGCAGGTAACTGGAAGATGAACGGCAACGTTGCGATGCTGAAGGAGCCACGGCTTCTCGCGGCCATGCTCAAGGACGTCAAGCTCAAGTGCGACGTCATGGTCTGCCCGCCGGCCATCATCGCGCGCCGGGTGAAATCGATTCTGAAGGGGAGCCGAATCAAGATGGGCGGCCAGGATTGCCACTGGGCACCGTCGGGCGCCCATACCGGCGACATTTCGGCCGAAATGCTGAAGGACGCAGGCGCAAGCGCCGTGCTAGCAGGCCATTCCGAACGGCGCACCAATCATGGCGAAACCGACGCGATCGTGGCGCAGAAGGCAAAGGCTGTCCACCGGGCCGGACTCACCGCGATCATCTGCATTGGCGAGACGCTCGACGAGCGCAAGTCCGCCAAGACACTGGAAGTTCTGACGCGGCAGATCAGTGGCTCGGTTCCGGACGGCGCCACGGCCGCCAATACGGTCATCGCTTACGAGCCGGTCTGGGCCATCGGCACGGGGCTTACGCCCACCACGGCGGAGGTGGCCGAGGCCCATAGTCATATTCGCAGCGAACTGGGCCGCGTGATGGGCGCGGAAGGTGCTGGAACCCGCATTCTTTACGGTGGATCGGTCAAGCCGTCCAACGCGGCAGAACTCATGGGGGCACCCAACGTGAACGGCGCGCTGGTAGGAGGGGCCAGCCTGAAGGCCGCGGATTTTCTCGGGATCATCAAGGTCTACGCATGACCGGGGAAATTCCGACACTCACCAAGCGGCGCCTCCAGGCGCAGGTCATCGGCCCGATCTATGCCGAGATGGTCGCGGAAATCGGCGAGGAAAGGGCCGCCGCCATTCTCGATGCCGCCATTCGCAAGGCGGCGATTGCCGAGGGCCGGATGTTTGCCGAGAAGACCGGCGGCAAGACCTCGATGGCCGACTTCATCAAACTTTATGAACTCTGGACCGCCGATGGTGCCCTGGAGATGAACGTGCTGAACGCGAGCGATACGGTCTTCGACTTCGACATCACCCGCTGCCGCTATGCCGAAACCTACAAGGACATGGGCCTGGGCAAGATTGGCCATCTCCTGTCCTGCAACCGTGACGGGACATTTTGCCAGGGCTACGACTCCAACATCTCGCTGGAGCGGAAGCAGACGATCATGGACGGAGCGCCGTGCTGCACCTTCCGCTACCGCTACCGGAGTCCCTCTCCTTAGTTTCGCCAAGCTCATTCCGGAAAGTTCCCGCGAGCTGAGCGACGAGGGGACTGCCATGTGGAAGCAGATATATCCGGCGTTGTTGGTGTGCGGCCTGCTGAGGCTGTCGTCGGCGGAGGCCCAGGCAGCCAATGCTGAATGCCTTGCGATGGCGTCCGGCGAGCCGCTGATTCGCCCGGCCAGTTTCCAGGTGGCGGCCTTGCAGGAGGGGCAGGTGCAGCTCACCTATATCGGCCATTCCAGCTTCATCATCGAGAGTCCGGGCGGAGTGAGGATCGTCATGGACTATGCGGGCCACTCTGGCGGCATCGTGCCGGACGTGGTGACCATGAACCGGGCGCATTCGTCCCATTTCACCGACTACCCCGATCCGGCGATCGAGCATGTCCTGCGCGGCTGGAACCCCGACGGCGGACCGGTTCACCACGACGTCGTGATCGGTGACGTCCGCATCCGCAATGTCACGACCGATATCCGGGGCGGCGCCATCGGGCGGCAGAAGGACGGGAACTCGATCTTCATCTTCGAGGTCGGAGATCTGTGCATTGGCCATCTGGGCCATCTGCACCACGGCCTGGGACCGGAGCATCTGGCCCTGATCGGACGGCTGGACATCGTCATGGTGCCGGTGGACGGCGGCTACACCATGGCTCAGTCGGAGATGCTGGAGGTGCTGCGGACGCTGAAAACCAGGCTGGTCATCCCGATGCATTATTTCGGGCCAACCACTCTCAATCGCTTCATCGCCACACTCCAAGGAAGCTATGAACTCGAAATCGCCACGGAGCCGGTGCGTATCCTGTCCTCCGCCGACCTGCCGCCGCAGCCGAAGCTGCTGGTCCTGCCCGGCTACTGACCAGCGGGCATTGCAGAGGGCTTGGCGGGGCATGTTGCCTTCCCCATATGAAGCGGCTAAAGGCATGCCCCAACGCGCAGCAGCAGTGGAATACCCATGGAAACCGTCATTCTTGTCATTCATCTCATTATCGCCCTGGCGCTGATCGGCGTCGTCTTGCTGCAGCGGTCGGAAGGCGGCGCCCTGGGCATCGGCGGTGGCGGCGGCGGCGGCGGAAACCTGTTCTCGGCCAGAGGTGTCGGCAATGCCCTGACCCGGACCACGGCCTATCTCGCAGTCGCCTTCTTCGTGACCTCGATCGGGCTCACGCTGCTGGCCACCAAGCGCGGGGGCGGATCGGTATTCGACAGTACGCCGGTGCAGCAGGCGCCGGCCACCACCCAGCCCGCGCCGGCCGAGGGGTCGGGAGGCGGATCGGTGCTGCCGCAGCTGCCGCAGGCACCTGCCTCGCAATAGGACCGGCCGACATTTTCCACAGGGCCCGGAAACTGCGTTTCCGGGCTTCGAATCGTGTTTTCGAGAGAGTAGGGTGAAGTCCCATGGCGCGGTATATTTTCATCACTGGCGGCGTGGTCTC
>JAGRLX010000008.1 GCA_020441605.1 Alphaproteobacteria bacterium | reverse complement strand
GATAAGAAACCGGGGCAAGGTCAGTGGCTATACGCAGGGCCACAGCCCGGAAAGGAAGGTGATAGCCATGGCGAAGTCCATGAAAATTGGTCGAAGCGCGGTTACCGGCCGCTTTGTTTCCGTAAAAACGGCACAAAGCAAGTCGGCAACGCATGTTGTGGAGACCATTAAGAAATCCGGCAAATAGCTAGGATTTCTTGGAGCGAGGGCACTTCTTCGCGGGAGAACTCTCGCTCTTCTTCTTTCTGTCCGCAGGTGATTTGTCAATATGCGGCTTGTGAGGCATTGCCGCCAGCTTGGCCATAATGGTCTTGGTGGCTTCCATGGCTTTTTGATCTTCAGAGGAGTTGGACATTGACCGTTCCAGATATGACTGACGCGCTGTTGAAACTAGACCGCGCTCGCAAACACATCAACGATCTGGAGATTAAGATTTCCTCGTTTCTCAATACAGACTTCTACAGACTGAGCATTGAGCCTGACGAGGGGAACACCAGCGCTTTGGTCAAGCTTGAAACCTTCCATGATGTCGATAAGGAAATCAATCTCATCCTTGGGGATGCCGTGAGCAATCTCAGAAGCTCCCTTGATTACGCTTTTATAGCGGTCTGCAAGGCTACCACCGGCATCATCGATCAAGGCGGTTTCCCCTTTGCCAACACGGAAAATGACCTGACCGGGAGAATCAACAAGACAGTCCCCGAAGCCTTCAAAAAATGTTTTTTCGATCATGTGAAAACATACAAGGGTGGGGCTGGCCATGATCTTTGGCTGCTGAATGAACTCCGCAATACCGACAAGCACAGGCTGCTCCTTACAACCGTGTCCATTGCCGGGATAACTGCCGATTTTGTACTTGGGACCAATAAATTCTACAACTGCACAATCGGCCTCACGGCAGGCCAAACGGGCTACCTTATTAAGGCCCCTATGGGTGAATTTGATCTCACAAAACAACCACGCCCCGCCTTCTCTGTACAGATTGCAGAGCCTCCCCACGCTATCAATGTACCTGTTCTTCCATTCCTCAACTTCGTTCACCCACAAATTGAGAGCCTTTTTAAGAGAATCACAGCGCTCTGATCTCTCCCTCAAAAATATGGCGAGAGCGTCGGATTGACCAACCACATTTGTCATAGCCATTCACTTTTTTCACATATATAATTCCGATTGCCATGATGCAATCAGGCGGAAGGCTTGTTGTACCGATGGGCGATCAGGCAAATCAATTCGAACATCATCACCATGGCCACTTGCGCGGTGATCTGATTGGGACTGTCTTTGGTTGGCATAAGGCAGACCACGTCGGCGCCGATGATGTCGAGGCCCTTGAGGCCCTGGAGCAACCGCGTCGCTTCGCGAATTGAGAAGCCTCCGAACCCCGGCTCAAGATTGGATACGCCCGGGGCGACGGAGGGGTCCAGGCAATCGAGATCGAAGGTGACATAGGCGGGCCGATCGCCGACGCGATCGCGGATCATGGACAGGGTCTTCTCGATCCCGATGGCTTCGAACTCGGCCATGGTGATGACCTGGTATCCCAGGGCGCGACTTGATCCGCCGACGCCACCCGCATGTATGGCGCCGGCCGGATGACCGCGCATGCCGATCTGCACGCTGTGTCCTGGATCGACCGCGAGTTCGTGTGCCGTATAGGCCGCCCAATGGGCCGCCGAACGCTTCGCGCCGAGCCAGTGTGGCATGTTGTCATAAGAATCCGTATGGGCATCTAAATGGATAAGGGCGCAAGGCTGCCCTCCCGTCATCCTGCTGTTGGGACCGGCAAGCGCCTTGATGATCGGCCCCGTGATCGAGTGATCGCCGCCGATCGAAACCGGCCGGGTGCCGGTGCGGTCGAACCGCTTGTAGTAGGCCTCGATGTCCCGCACGCAAGCCTCATTGTTCATGGCTTCGGGCAATGGCACATCGCCAAGATCGTTAATCCTGGCCACATCCCATGGCGCGAAGCCGTGGATGGCATGCGAGCGGCGATAGAAGCCGGAGACATGTCGCACTGCGCGCGGGCCCAGATGTTGGTCCCGTTCGGTCGAGCCATTGCCGGAACTATGAGGTACTCCAACCAGCGCAATGTCGGCGGCAGATGGATCTTCGTTCCAGTTGCAGCGGAAAAAGGTCGGAATGCCCCACCAATACCAGCTTTTCGAACTCTGCCGTGCGGCCTCGAAGTCGTCGGTCGGCATGAAGTGTTTCTCCTCGTCCTGTGTGATTCAGTTGAAATGCAGCGCCAGGTGTCACCACCGGTCCATTGTCGACTTGCCGCAACAACCATCGGCAACAAGATTTGCAGCCGAATGGGAGTTGCGATTGCACGTGCTCGGCATAAAGTCCTTCATGCATGCAAGACCGGATCGGCGTGCGACACAAGAGCCGCCGAAACGCCTCACATGTCCGGGGGCGGGTAGACCGGCGTTGCGATATTCTCCATCCTGGCTTTCAACTGCAGCGCGACGAAACGCGAATAGTGTCTGGAGAGGTGCAGATTGCCACCATGGAACCAGAGCGCCTTCTGCTTCAGCGGTTTCCACATATTACGTAATTCGCCCTGCCAGGGTCCGGGATCACCACGCGTTCCCGAGCCATAGCCCCAGTTCGGGCCGATGAGATCCGCCGTCTCGCGTGAGACGAGGCGCGCCACCCATTCGTTCATGGGGAGATAGCCGGTCGCGTAGACGATCACGTCGGCCGGAAGTTCCGCGCCATCGCTGAGAACGACAGACTGCGATCGGATTTCGGCAATCTCCACACCACTCCGGACCTTGACCTTTCCCTCAGCAATCAGTTCCGAACAACCGACATCGATATAGTAGCCCGAACCTGTACGGAGAGCCTTCATCATCAGCCCTGAGTCATCCTCGCCATAGTCGGTGCGGAAACCAGCGCGATTGAGCCGCGAGACGAGGTCGGCGTCACGCTTGGCCATCTCGGCGTAGAGAGGCGTCTGCAGCGTCGCCATGAGCCGCAAGGGAACCGAAGCGAAGATGAGGTCTGCCTTGTCGACATCGATACCCCTTTCGACCGCTGACTCTGAATAGAGGCCTTCAAAGGCAACATCCATGAGGGTCTGAGAGCGCACCACGGTTGTCGGCGTGCGCTGGATCATTGTGACGTCGGCATCGTGTTCCCAGTAGTCGGCGCAGATGTCATGGGCAGAACTGTTGCCGCCCACGACGATGCAGCGTTTGCCAGCCTGGCCATCCGCACTGACATGACGGCTGGAATGATACTGCTGACCCTTGAACAGTTCTTTGCCGGGGACCTCGATCTCCCGGGGCGGACCATAGGACCCCGTTGCAAAGACCAGATGCCTGGGCGTGAGCATCAGGTCCGATCCATCACGGCGGATAGTCACGGACCACTGTTCTCTGGCCGGGTCATAGCTGGCCTTCAAGCACTCGGCGGAACTCCAATAGTTGAGCTCCATGACCTTCGCGTACATCTCGAGCCAGTCCCCCATCCTGTCCTTGGGTGTGAAGACAGGCCAATGATCCGGGAACGGAATATACGGCATGTGATCGTACCAGACGGGATCATGCAGGACGAGCGAGTGATAGCGTTTGCGCCATGAGTCGCCCGCGCGGGCGTTCTTCTCGATAATGATCGTTGGTACGCCAAGCCGCTTGAGGCGGGCGCCCAGCGCTATTCCACCCTGGCCACCGCCGATGATCACGCAATAGGGTTGGCGGGAGACGCCGAGTGTGCGTTCCTCTTCTTTGCGGTCGTCTGCCCACGTCTTGCGATGCTTGATGGCGCCATGGGTGATGCCCTTCTCGCGTGTCCGGCCCTGGTGTTCCTCATGGCCCTTCAACGCGCTCAGGGTGGTGAGGATGGTGAAGCCCTGTCCGTCTTTCAGGCGCAGATGCCCGCGTCCGCGCCCTGTCGAAGTTTCGAAGGTGAACCATGCCTCGACAATACCGTTGCTCACCTCGGCGGCGCCATCGATCCGGAAGTCATGGGGCAGGCTGTGTGGCAATGTCGCCACCAGCATCCGCTGGATTTCGGCATGGCCTTCGGCTGTGAAGATATTCCATGTCAGGCTTACCAGGTCGCGCCAGTAGCATTCGCGGCCGAAGAGCTTCACTACGCTGGCGACGTCGCCGTGACGCAGCGCGATGTTCAGACGCGCCAGCCATTCTTTGACCTGGTTGCTGCTCTTGTCTGTCGCCACGACCGCTCTCCTGCGATACTTACTTCATCCTTTTGCCCACAAGGCGACCTGTCCGGGCGATGACGCCGCGATCCCTGGTGAATGATAATGTACCGTTCACATAGACCTGCTCGATCCCTGCTGACTGCTGGATGGGCGCGTCATAGGTCGCACGGTCGATTACCCGGGTTAGATCGAACAGCACCAGGTCGGCATAACATCCCTTTTCCAGCCGGCCGCGATCAATCAAGCCAAACACTCTTGCCGTAAGGCCTGTCATCTTGTGGATCGCCACTTCGATAGGAAAGAGTCCGAGGTCCCGCGCATAGAGTCCGATCACTCTGGGAAATGTTCCCCAGAGCCGGGGGTGCGGATGAGAGTCATGAGGCAACCCGTCGGAACCAATCATCGCGAGTTCCGAAGACATGATGCGGCGAACGTCATCCTCGTCCATCTGGAAATAGATGGCACCGGCAGGTTGCAGGCGCTGGGCCGCATCGTGCAGGTTGCAGTTCCACGCCGCGGCAATTTCCGAAAGGTCGCGCCCATTCATTTCCGGGTGCGGCGTCGACCAGGAGATCTGGATGCGATAGGCATCTGTCACCAGGTCGGACCGCAAGTTGGTGGAGCCAGCGGTGTAGGGATAGACATCGATGTTGACGGGGTGCCGCGTTGCCGCGGCTTCCAGCCTGGGCAGCGTCTCCCGGCTTCGCCCCCAGTTGGCTGGGCCGGCACATTTGTGATGAGACACGACAAGCGGAATATGCGCAGTCCTCGCCGTGGTGACGGACTCATTGATGGAGTCCAGCACGCGGTCGAATTCATCGCGCATGTGCGTGGCATAGACCCCGCCAAATTCGGCAAAGCGCGCCGCCACGCGGGTCACCTCGTCCTGATCGGCCGCAGCATTGGTTGGATAGAACAGTCCTGTCGAGAATCCTGCCGCGCCAGCAGCCATCGCCTCTTCTGCCAAGTCCCGCATCGCGTCGATCTCGGCATCGGATGCCTTGCGGGAGATGTCGGTCATCGCCTTGAGCCGCAAGGACGAGTGACCGACCAGAGCTACCACGTTGACGGCTGGGGTCGTGCGGGCAATCGCGTCAGCGTAGGCCGCGAATGTTGGGAAAGAATAGGCCTCACGCCCACCCAGTAAATTGAGAGGTGGAGGTGGATCGCCGGTGAAGGTCACTGGCGCCAGCGAGATGCCACAATTGCCCACGACTATCGTCGTCACACCCTGGCTGATCTTTGGCAGCATGTCAGGCGCATCGAGGACAAGACGGTCATCATGGGTATGGGCGTCTATGAATC
The DNA here is from genome assembly GCA_020441605.1 of Alphaproteobacteria bacterium. The sequence goes on along the minus strand of JAGRLX010000008.1, from coordinate 28,939 downwards.
CGGGTGCGAGTGCCAGGCCCGATCCATCGATTTCGACGTCCCCTGGTCCGATCGGCGGGTCCATCGCTCTGCTGATGGCAGCGATCCGCTCGCCCGAGATCGCCAGGTCGCCGATTCCCGGCGGCCGACTTTCACCGTCAAACAGCAAGGTCCCCCGAATTACGGTGTCGTAGGCGGCCACGGCCCTATTCCTCCGCTTCCTGCTGACGCATCAATAGCGTCGGGTCGGTCGACGGCGTCGGTATTGCAATGCCGATTCTTGCTACCGTGTAACGGACGCGGCGCAGCGCCTCACGGGCCTTGCCGCCGAGTTTCATCGCGACGCCCGCTGCCAGAGTATCGATCACCGCGAGATGGGCATAGCGTGACGGCGTTGGCATCAGAACATTGGCGTCCTCAGCAATCGTCACCGCGATCACGATATCGGCAGCGGCCGCCAGCGGCGTGTCCGGTCGCGTGACCGCGATGGTGCTTGCGCCAAAGGAACGAGCGATTTCAACGGCTTCCACGACCGGTTTGGACCGGCCACTGTTCGAGATGGCCAATACGCTGTCACCGGGCTGGAGTGTGGCCGCCGACATGCGCTGCTGATGCCCATCGACAAAGGCGGACACGGGAATGCCCAGCCGGAAAAGGCGGAGCTTGGCATCCTCGATCATCGCCGCCGAACCTCCGCCTTGGCCATAGAGGTCGATGCGCCGGCTGTCGGCCAAAGCCTGAATAGCCTGGGCAACGACCTTGCTGTCGATCTGGTCCAGGCAATCGCGGACGGCTGCCGCGGCACGGGTCATGACCGATCGCGCAAGCTGGCCGGCATCATCCTCGAAGACCCGCTCCGACTTGAGATAGGCGGCAGCGACCGTCAGGGTTGTCGCAAGGCTGATCTTGAACTCCGAGAAGGAAGCGCAGCCGAGCGACCGGCAAAACCGGGTGACGGTGGGCTGGCTTACATCGGCCCGCGCCGCCAGCTCGGCAATCGTCAATCGTGTCGCGGCTTCATAATCCGCAGTGACGATATCGGCGACACGGCGCTCGGCAGGGGATAGGCTCTGATCGACACGTTGCAGACGCGACACGATGTCGATGGGCGCGGGCCGATCCGCCGGACGCTTGGCCGTCATCGCGTCATCCACTTGACCCATCCGTCCATTGCTGCGGTGTGAACTTGAGATGCTGAAACAAAATTACATGGAATGGCGAGTCAGGCAACCACCATCTCATTGCACCTGAATGCATTGCAACATTGCAGATGCACAACGCTGCAGGATCCTATGAGCATATTTCGGAGGTTTTGCAACGTCATGCGCAGATCGGCGCAGCGAAGGGATATCCACAACATGCCTATTGCACCGGGTCGGAATTTGTAACATCATTTCAAAATTGAAGCCGCCCGACAAGGCAAACTCGGCTGGAGAGTGGTGACTGGCTTATGACTTCAGGGATTTCGAAGACGACCGGCTCCGCCGCCAGTTCCTCCGCCGTGAAGATGGCCATCCGCGGCGCCAGCAAGGTCTATGCTACGCGGTCGGGTGGTGTTCACGCCCTCGATAATGTCTCGCTGGATGTACGCGAGGGCGAATTTCTCTGCATTCTGGGTCCATCTGGCTGTGGAAAGACGACCTTGCTTTGGTCCATGGCGGGGCTTCATGCCTTGTCGAGTGGAGAGATTCGGTTGGGAAATGAACTGATCACCAAGCCGCATCCCGAGATTGCCATGATCTTTCAGGACGCCAACTTGTTGCCCTGGCGCAATCTTGAAAAGAACATCGAACTTCCTTTCGAACTCAAGCGGATCTCTCCCGACCGCGCCAAGATCAAGAAGCTGCTTGACCGGGTCGGCCTCGCCGGTTTCGAGAGCAAGTTTCCCCGGGAACTCTCTGGCGGCATGCAGCAGCGGGCCTCGATCGTCAGAAGCCTGTCGGTCGATCCTTCCGTTCTGTTGATGGACGAGCCTTTCGGCGCACTCGACGCCTTCACCCGCGACGAAATGAATCTCCTCATCCAGGAGATCTGGATGGAGACCGGCAAGACGATTGCTTTCGTGACCCATTCGATTTCCGAAGCCATCTTCCTTGCAGATCGTGTGGCGGTGATGTCCGCGAGGCCCGGACGCATTGCCGAGGTCTACGACATCGACATTCCGCGCCCGCGGTCTGTCGACATCCAGACTCAGCCCGATTTCATCGCCCGTGTGCTCGAGATCAAGTCCCGCATCGAGCACGGCCGGCAAGCGCCGGCGGGACTGGCGATCACTTAAGGACGAGGGAACGGCCACAGGAGACGCGAAGTGGACAAGGCACTCGGCGACAAGATCCCGGAGTTCAACAAGAAGCAGGCAGGTGGCGGCAACGTCGGTCTGTCGGGCGCTTCCTTCAGCCTCGGTGATCACCGCACCAAATTCGAGGTGCTGGTGATCGCGCTGGTCGCCGTGCTGATCGTCGGCGGAACCGAATTGGCTCTCGGTGTTTTTAAAGTGCCCCACTATGTGCTGCCGAAGCCCAGTCAGATCATCACCGCCTTGTTCACCGAGTGGCCTCTGTTGTGGCCGCACATCCTGATCACGCTCTACGAGCTGCTTGTCGGCTTTGCCATCGGTGGTTCGATCGGCTTTGTCATGGCCGCCGTCATCACGCAGTTTCCCTTCGTGGAAAAGATCGTGACGCCCTATATCCTTTTGCTGGTGACAACGCCGATGCTCGCGCTCGTGCCCTTGTTGATCCTACGCTTCGGCTTCGGCAGCGAGCCTCGGATCATTGCCGTGGCCCTGGCGAGCGGCCCCATGGTGATGATCAATTCGGCCACGGGCTTTCGCCGCGTGGACCTTGCCAAGATTGCCCTTGCCCGTTCATTCGGCGCGAGCACTCTCCAGATCTTCACCAAGATCCGCATTCCCATGGCGATGCCAATGATCATCGTCGGACTGATGGTCGGTTCGATCTTCGGGCTGCTCACCACCATCGGAGCGGAGATGGTGGGCGGCGCGGAGGGCCTCGGCAATCGCCTGACCTACTACTCCGCCCTGATCCGTATGCCGCAATTCTTTGCGATCATCTTGATCTTGGCGGCGCTCGGCATTTCGATTTACATCTTCTTCTTCTGGCTCGGAAAGAAGTGGGCCAGTTGGGAGGCCTGAACACGACCAAGATGGGGACCTACCCCACGCAAGGACTTCAAAAATCGTCGACCTACGCAACAGAGGAGACCACCGGAATGATTGGCAATATGATGATTGGACGTCGCCGCTTGCTGACTCTCACCGCGACTGGCGTATCGACCTTGGCGCTGGGCGGCCTGGCAGGAACGCGTCCCGCGCGCGCCGCGGAAGCGGTTCGTTGGGTCAGCCCGCGCGGCACCGTCGAAGTGCTGGATGACTATCCCTATTGGGTGGCCAAGAAGTTCGGCTATTTCGGCGATATCGAAACGACACTTGAACCTGGCCCCTCGGATGCCACGGCAACAGTGAAGCTTGTCGATCAGGATCAGGCCGATGTCGGCTATCCTTCGCCGGGTGTCTTCTCTCTCGGTCTGGCGCAGGGAATTCCGATCGTGTCAGTGTTCCACATGGGCGGCGGTGATGTGTTCTCATTCGCCTTCCGCAAGGGCGAGAAGCCGGCGAGTCTCAAGGAGATCGAGGGCAAGACCGTGGTGCTGGGCAGCGCCGGCTGGCAGTCGATCTGCGATCCCATGCTGAAGGCGGCAGGTGTTGATATCACCAAGGTAAAGTATGTTGACGCTGGCTGGCCCACCTGGGGGACGGCGCTCATGTCTGGCCAGGGCGATGCTGCACTGTCCTGGGAGGGACTGCGCGCCCAGTGGAAGGGGCAAGGGCTGGACTTTGACTATTTTCTTGGTCGGGATTTCTCGAAACTGCCAGCCAACAGCTTCATCATCCGCAAGGCGGATTTCGAAGACGCCTCGAAGAAAGACATGTACGAGCGCTATTTCAGGGGATGGGCCGCGGGGCTTGAGTTCGGAAAGATCAATCCCCGGGCGGCGACGCAGATTGTCATGGAGCAATTCCCCGGCCTGGGCTCCCAGATGACGCCGGATGTGGCGGTCGAATCCCAGATGCAGCTTGCGGCCGTGTTCGCAGGCCGCATGGATGAGCGCAAGAAGTGGGGTTATCACCTGCCTGAAAGCTGGCAGTTGTTCTTCGATGTTGGCCGCGAGATCGGTCAGATCCAGGGCGACTTCAAGCTCGAAGATGTCGTCAAGAACGACTACATCGATGCAGCCAATGCCTTTGATGCCGCGAAGATTAAGGCCGATGCCGACGGGTTTGCGCTGTCGGAGGCCTATAGCGTCGTCAACGTCGACGAAATCGCCAAGCGCATCTGATCAACGGGGCAGTGGCGCGAGATGCGCCACTGCCCGCCCCATGTCCAGCGGAGGCGCCATGTTCGAGTTCGACCATGTGGGCATAACTACGGCCATCAAGCAGCCCGACGAGAACTGGGTGGAGCAGAGCCGCGTGTGGGTGACCAACCCGCGAAACCATCCGGAGCACATCGAATTCCTGCGCTACGAACCAGACAGCGCGGTGCCGGACATCATCAAGGCAAACCCGCATGTCGCCTTCCGGGTGGCGTCGCTCGGGCAGCACATGAACCAGCCTGGCGTGGAGATCATTATTCCGCCCTTTGTGGTTGGTGACTTTCTCGAGGTGGTCTTCGTGCGCAAATACAATACGATCTTTGAATACATGCATTATCTCAAGGACGGCTGGTTCGGAGACGGTTCGTCGTGACGAACTATCGCGCGCTCTATGCCTATGCTTGGGATCTCGCCGAGACCGGCGTTTCCGAGGCGGCGACAGAGTTCCGGGACCTTGGGCTCAACACAGTCACCTTCGCCGGCAGTTATCATGCTGGCAAGTTCCTCAGGCCCCATGGGCGGATCGGCAAGGTGTATTTTCCCGAGGACGGGACGGCCTATTTCAAAACCAACCCCAGGCGTTACGGGGCGATCAAGCCCGTCGAGAACACGCTGCTGACGGAGCGAGATGTCCTGCGGGAGCTGGTCGACCATGGCCATCTCGCCGTGAACGCTTGGATGGTCTTGTTGCACAACACATTGCTCGGGACCGCCCACCCCGACGTCACCGTCGCCAATGCCTTCGGCGACCGCTATGTCTACAGCCTCTGTCCGTCCCATCCCGAAGCGAGGGCCTACGCGATAGGCCTGGCGCGCGACATGACCGAATCCTATCCGGTCATGGGCGTGTCGATGGAGTCGCCGGGCTTCGCGCCTTACGCCCACGGCTTCCATCACGAATTTGCACTCAATCAGCCAAACCGCTGGCTCGACAGCCAGCTGGGCCTCTGTTTCTGTGATCATTGTCTGGCGGGAGCAAGGGTTGCAGGCATCGATGCAGCTGGCCTTCGGCGGCAGGTTGCTCACGACATCTCTGGCTATCTTGCCAGCGACATCGACTTTCCTGCCGACATGGCTGAGGCCTTCTGGCTTGCCGACACACGGCTTGATGGCGAGCTGCGCGCGTTCCTTGATTGGCGTTGCACCGTGGTGACGTCCCTGGTCGCCGAGATCCGCGACCATGTGCGCAAGGATGCCACAGTCGCTGTTATTCCATCGGTGGCCAGGCCCACCGGTGGCGCATGGTATGAAGGAAGCGATCTCTCTGCACTCGCCGGCGCCGCCGGAATCATCGAGGCCTGCTTCTACGAGCCAGGTGCTGCGCGTGTGAAAGCTGATCTCTTCGATATCAGGCGCCGCCTGCGCGGTGCAGGAATCTTGCGCGGCATCCTCCGGCCCGCCTGGCCCGATTTGACCAGCAAGGCGGAATTCCTCGATGCGGTTGGTGCATTGAGCGCGGGTGGTGTCGATGGGCTGGCATTCTACAATTGGGGCCACTTGCGAAAGGCTAATCTGGCCTGGATTTCCGATGCCATGAAGCTCCTTGGAGATCACCGATGATGTTTGAAGATCGCGTAGTTGCGGTTACCGGTGCTGCCGGCGGAATTGGCCAGAGCCTTTGTCGACATTTCGCCGCCGAGGGTGCGCGAATCGCGGCAATCGACAAGAGCCCCGCACTCGCCGAATTCACCTATGAATTACGGGGCTCGGGTGTCCAGGTGGCGCACGCCATTGCCGATATCGGCAATGCACAGGAAGTATCCGAAGGCGTCAGGGCACTGTCCGGAGCCTTGGGGACCATAGACATTCTGATCAATAACGCAGGTTTCTCGTCGCATCCGACTTTTGCCAGGACCGATCCGGACAGCTGGCGCCATGAGGTCAACGGAAATCTCAATGGTGCTTATTACTGCGCCCATGCCGTCCTCGATGGCATGAAGGACAAGGGTGGTGGATCGATCATCGCCATCGGCTCCGTCAATGGGCTCGGCGCGTTGGGCGATCCAGCCTATAGCGCGGCCAAGGCCGGGCTCATTTCGCTCACCAAGGCGCTGGCGGTAGAGTACGGCCGCTTCAACATCCGCTCCAATATCGTTCTGCCCGGAACGGTGCGCACACCCCTGTGGCAGCGTCGCGCGGCCAAGGATCCCACGGTGCTCGAAACCCTGCGCAAGTGGTATCCACTGGGCCGTGTCGTCGATCCGGACGACGTCGCCCGGGCTGTGGCTTTCCTGGCCTCCGATGCCGCGGCAGCGATCACCGGCATTGCGCTTCCTGTCGACTGCGGACTCTCGGCCGGCAACATTGTGATGGCGCGTGAACTGACACTGGAGGACTTCTGATATGGACAGGTTGCGCATCGGCGTCATCGGCTTGGGCTGGTTTGGAGAAATCCACTGCGAGACGATCCGGGGTATTGCCAATCTCGAACTCGCAGCCCTCTGCACCCGCCGGCCGGATCGCCTCGCCGAGCAGGCCAGCAAGTTCGGCGTCAGAAAGACGTACACGAATTACGAGGACTTGCTGGCGGACAGGGACATCGACGCCGTATCTGTCGTCACCATGTGGGACCAGCACACAGACCCGACGATTGCCGCACTCGAGGCCGGCAAGCACGTCTTTCTCGAAAAGCCGATGGCTTCCACGGTGTCCGATTGCAACAGGATCATCGCCGCATCGAAGAAAGCCAAGGGCATCCTCCAGATTGGTCATATCTGTCGGTTCAATCCGCGCTATCGCATGGCCAAGCAGGCGATCGACGAAGGCCGAATTGGAAAGATCGTGGCCCTTTCTTCCCGCCGCAACATTCCCGCAGCCTGGACCCCGACCATCCTCGAGAAGATCGGGCCCATCGTGGGGGACGCGATTCATGACACTGACTTGATGCTGTGGTTCACCGGCGACCGCGTCGCCAGCGCCTATGCCCAGACCGTCAGTGTGCGGAATCTGAAATTTCCGGACATCGGCCAGACCATGTATCGCTTCAAGGGCGGCGCCACGGCCACACTTGAGACGGTCTGGTGCATGCCGGAAAAGACTCCCTTCGATATCGACGAGCGCATGTCGATCATTGGCACCGAAGGCATCATTCACATCCAGGACACGTTCCCCAACCTCGGCATCGTTGACAACAACCGGCTGCACAGTCCGGATACGACCTACTGGCCGATGTTCGACGGCGTAAGAGGTGGCGCCCTTCGTGCCGAGTTCGATTACTTTGCCAATTGCGCGCTGAAGGGCATCACACCGCAAATCGGACGTCCCGAGGACGCGGCAGCCGCGCTCGAGGCGACACTTGCGGCTGAGGAGTCGGCCCGTTCGGGCAATGTCATTCATATCGGATAGGAGAGAGACATGGCAGCGACAAAGCTGAGAGTTCTTGTGGTGGGCCTCGGCAATATGGGAATGAGCCACGCCTTGGCCTACACCCGCATACCGGATTTCGAGGTGGTTGGTGTCTGCGAACGGCGGATCGCCGCGCGTGAGCTGCCGGATGCCCTGAAGGGCGCGAAGAAGTTCGATGACTTCGAGACTGCGCTCAGGGAGTTGAAACCCGATGTCGTATCGGTGAACACCTTGCCCGACACCCATGCGCAGTTCGCCATGAAGGCCATGGAGGCGGGCGCCCATGTTTTCGTCGAAAAGCCACTGGCCGATAACGCCGAAAACGCAGAAAGGGTTGTGGAGACGGCCAAGAGAACCGGCCGCAAGCTGGTGATCGGTTACATACTTCGCCATCACCCCTCGTGGGTGAAGTTCATCGAGATTGCCCAACAGCTCGGAACGCCGCTCGTGTTCCGCATGAACCTCAATCAGCAGTCGAACGGTGAGACATGGGACTGGCACAAGCGCCTGCTCAACAGCTTTCCGCCGATCGTCGATTGTGGCGTTCATTATGTCGATGTGATGTGCCAGATGACCAAGGCAAAGCCGGTGAAGGTGCATGCCATCGGTGCGCAACTCACCAGTGAAGTCAAGCAGCAGAACTATGGTATGTTGCAGGTGACGTTCGACGATGGTTCAGTCGGCTGGTACGAGGCCGGTTGGGGACCGATGATGAGTGAGACAGCCTTCTTCGTGAAGGATGTGATCGGCCCCAAGGGGTCCGTGTCGATCGTGATGGCCGAGACGACGGGAGACGTGAAGTCTGACGACATCAACGCGCATACCAAGACAAACCAGATCTTGTGGCACCATGCCGACATGAAGACCCCGGACACCCGCATCGACATGAGCGATGAGCCAAGCCATGATGACCTGTGCGAGCGCGAGCAACGTTTTCTGCTCAAGGCCATCCGGGAGGACCTCGATCTTGGCGAACACATGAACGATGGCGTGAAGAGTCTCAAGATCGTGTTGGCGGCGGACCGCTCGATTCATGAGGGAAGGGTCGTCGATCTGTAGCCCCGAAGTCGGTCAGCGCCCCATGTCATGACCCGATGCGGGACGCAGGATCCAATACGCCATGCGAAATCTCTTGGCCCTTCACCGGCGCTCTTCGCGTACGTGCGGAACGCCGAGTGCAGCTGGTTGTGTGCCGCGTTGTCTGCTCCTCCAACTGGTCCACATCATCACGGCCAGAGTCGCGAGATAGGGCGTCATGAGGACGAAATATTGCGGCACCTGCAGACCGACTGCCGCAACTCGCGGAATGAGGGCTTCAATGCAGCCAAACAGGATGGCACCGCCCAGCGCCCGCCAGGGATGCCAGCGAGCGAAGATAACGAGCGCAATGGCGATCCAGCCGCGTCCACCCGACATGCCGTCGACCCAGATCTTGGCGACCGCGACCGATAGATAGCCGCCGGCGAGGCCTACCAAAGCTGCGCCGATCACGACGGCAAGAAGGCGATGCAAGCCAACATTGACGCCGGCTGCATCCGCGGCCTCCGGATTTTCACCGACTGCCTTGAGGCGGAGCCCAAACATCGTCCGATTGAGGACGTAGGTTGCGCCAAAGAACACCGGGACTGTGAGATAGACCAAGATATCCTGATGAAAGAACAGCCGGCCCACAATCGGAATGTCGGCCAGTGGGCCTAGCGGAATGGGTTTCAGGCCGTCGATCATGCGGTTGGTCCAGCCCTGCTGGGTGGCAATCAGGCTTGTCAGGCCCTGACAAAAAAAGACCATGGCCAGTCCGGCGATCACCTGGTTGACGCGCAAGAGAATGACAAGCAACGCATAGAGCAGGGACACCAGCGCCGCGGCCAGCGCCGCAGCGACCAGCGCCAGAACCGGCGGAAGACCAAGGGCTATGGCAGCGCCTGCGCCCGCCAATGCCCCCACAAGCATGAAGCCTTCGGCGCCCAGGGAAAGCACGCCCGACTTCTCGGTGATGATCAAGCCGAGTGCGGCCAAGGCGAAGGGTACGGCAAAGGCCGGCGTATTGGCGAGCCAGTTGACCATGAATTCCATCAGGCGGGCCTCCGGCCGACCAAACGTATCCGGTGGCGAATGAAGAAGTCGGCCCCCGCGACACTCATGACGATGATTGCCTGGATGAGTTGAACCATGGCGCCGGGGATCTGGTAGAAGACCTGGAGACTTTGGCCGGTCACGAACAGAACAGCCAGCAGCAGAGAAACCGGGATCGCGACTATCGGATTGTTGCGTGCCAGAAATGCGATCAGGATGCCCGAGAAACCGTAGCCGATGAAGAAGGACTGTGTCATCCGGTATTCGATACCGGCACTGATCGCAAATCCCGAAGCGCCGGCAAGCGCTCCCGAAGTCAGAATCGCAGCCAGCGTCACCGGTACCAAGGGAATGCCGACGGCGCGCGCCATCTTGGGATTGGCCTCCGCAAATCGAGTAAAGAAGCCGAAGCGGCTCCTTTCCATCAACCACCACAAGATGATGGCCAACAGCAAGGCAAGCGGCAGGGCCAGTGTCAGGTTCTCCCAGCCGATTAGCGGGAGGCGCTCGCTGGGTTGGTACTGCTCGGAGTGCGGGAAGCTGCTCTTCGGATCCTGCCAGGAGCCGTAGAGCAGATGCAGCAGGAAATTCAGGGCCACATAGTTGAGCAACAGTGTGGAAATGATCTCGTTGAGCCCGAGCCGCAACCGGAGAAAGCCTGGAACCGCTATCCAGGCCATGCCACCCACGGCGGCTGCAAGCAGCATAAGTGGCAAACGCAGACTTTCGGGACCAATGTCATTCTTGGCGATGAATGTGCAGGCGATCGAGCCGAAGATCATCTGACCCTCGATGCCAATGTTCCAGAAACGAACACGAAAGGCAGCCGCAGCGGCGAGGCCTGCGATCAACAGCGGGGCCGACTGCACGAGAATTGCGCTCATCGCCTGCGGATTGGTAAAGTTGGCGACCACAAATTCCGTGTAGAGATCGCCGAGTCCCACGCCGGCAAAGAAAAGAATGATGACTCCGATGACCAGTCCGGCAAGAAGCCCTGTCGCCACCAGGATCGCCCGCTGCCATGGCGGGATGTTTTGGCGCACTTCAAGGCCAAGGCGAACCCAGCTCGGTCCGCGATGCTCACTCATGACTCACCATCGCTTCTCCCACCTTCTGGCGATCGGCAGGACAGGTGAATTCCGCTGAGATACGGCCACGATTCATGACACCGATCCTGTCCGAGAGGAGCAGGATCTCATCCAGATCCTCGCTGATGAGCAGAACGGCCGCACCCTCGTCGCGCGCTGCCCGGATGGAGGCATGAACGGCTGCCGTCGCGCGCACGTCGAGGCCGCGGCTGGGGCTATGGGCCAATACCACCCGTGGGGTTGACGCGAATTCACGTGAGATCACCAGCTTTTGGGCGTTGCCCCCCGACAAGAGCGCGGCGCGCTGACCGAGGCTATGCACACCCTGGACATCATATTGCATAACCGCGGCACGCGCCGATTTGAGGATGGCCGCACGATCCACATGAAACCAGCTGCCAAAACGGCCGGATACCACACCGCCCACGGCAAAATTATCCGCCACCGAAAGTTCACCGGCCAACCCATAGGAGTGCCGGTCGGCGGGAATTGAAACGACGCCGAGACTGCGGCGCAACATGGCCGGTGCATGAGTAACGTCACCGGAGCCGGTGATCTCTATGGCGCCTGATAATGGCGGTGTCACGCCCATCAGGACTTCCGCCAGTTCTGTCTGGCCGTTTCCGCCGACGCCGGCAATCCCATATATCTCGCCGGAGTGCACCTCGAACCCCACGTCCTTGAGAATGCGGTGACCGTCGGTGCGCGCCGCCGAAATGCCTCTCAAGTCAAGGACCTTGCCGCCGATCACTCTCGAGGGTTCGCGGGTTTCCTGCAGCTGTTCGCCGACGACAAGTTGGGTCAACTCCTGTACGCTTCGATTGACCGCGGTCATCGAGGCAACCGTGCGGCCGCCCCGCATCACCGTCACCCGGTCGGCGTAGCGCCGGACTTCGCCGAGCTTGTGGGTCACGAGCACGACCGCCGTGCCTTGCGTCGCGAGTTCACGCACCGTCGTCAGCAGGCTGTCCGCCTCCTTGTCGGTGAGCACCGCGGTAGGCTCGTCCAGGATCAGGATTCGGGTGCCGCCAAGAAGCACTTTCAGGATCTCGATCCGCTGTTGCTCGGCGACTGACAAAAGTCCGACCGGACGATTGAGATCAACGTCGAAGCCCAGGCCTTCGCATTTCGCCCGCGCTGCCTCCGCAATCTTCCGCGACCACTGTCGATAGTCTCCACCGTGGCATGTAAGCAAGATGTTCTCGAGAGCATTGAACGCTTTCACGAGTTTGTAGTGCTGATGCACCATGCCGATCCCGAGCCGCCGTGCGGACAGCGGTCCCTCGATCCGAACCTCGTTGCCCGAGACGAAGACTTGCCCCTCATCCGGCGCGTAGAGACCGGCCGCGACATTCATCAACGATGACTTTCCCGCACCGTTTTCGCCCAGCAATGCGTGCAGTTCGCCCGCCGCAACAGCGAAATCCGCTCCGGCGATTGCTGGAAAGCCATCGAAGGATTTCGAGATCGACTTGAGCTCGAGCGCCGGGGTCATGAATCTGCTTCCAGACGGAATAGGGGCCACGCGGCAATGATGCGGCGTGGCCCCGGAGCGATTATTGCTGGCTGATCACGCCCTTGACAAACCAGTCCATCTGCCAGAGGTCACCGTCGCCCAGGACGGCACCGGCAGCAACCCGTTCCTTTCCTTCACGGTCGTTGAGCGGGCCGGCAAAGACATGCTTGCCGCCGATGATCTCCTCGCGGGCCGCCTTGACCTTGTCGGCCACCTCCTGGGGTACCGCGCTGCCGCAGCAGGCGATATCCGTGCCGCCTTCCTTGATCGACAGGAAGGCGCCATAGGGGCCTGGGGCCCAGCTGCCGTCGATGATCTTCTTGATCTCGGGTTCGAGGAACCGGTCCCAGACCCAGACCGACGAGCACTGCGTGGCCTTGGGAGCGAATTCGGCAAGATCGCGATGGTGGCCGGTGCCGTAGATGCCCTTTTCCTGGGCCACGATCTGCGGTGTCGGTGTATCCACGTGCTGGCCGATGACATCGATGCCCTGTTCGGCAAGTGCTTCGGCCGCCGCGCGCTCCTTCACCGGATCGTTCCATGCGCCGGTGTAGACCACGGTTACAGTGGCATCGGGGTTGATCTGCTGGGCCCCCAATGCATAGGCATTCACGGTCCAGTTCACCAGGCCGAAGGGATTTGCCGCAACGAAGCCAAGCTTGCCGGTCTTGGACGCACCAGCCGCTGCCATGCCGCAGAGATACTGGCTCTCATAGGTGCGGCCATAGAAGGACTCGAGATTTGGGCCATTGGTTATGCCGGCCGGATTGAGGAAAGCCACGTCCGGGTATTTCTCGGACAATTCCTTGAACGTATCTGAATAGCCGAAAGCCGAGCCTATGATGATGTTGACGCCTCGGCTGATGAAGAGTTCGACAGCCGGGCGGATGGCCGTTGCATTCTCGGGTACGTTTTCGACGACCGGTATCTTTACGCCCATTGAGCCTTCCAGCCTTTGACGCGCTTCGTCCAGCGCTTGCGACCAGCCGCCATCATTCTTCTGAGAGAAGATGATCATTGCGATCTTAGGTTCGCCCTTGAGCTTGAATTCCGCCGAGGCCTGAACGGAACCCAGGCCGATGGCCATGATCCCCGCCACGCATAGTCCCAACAGCCTTTTCATCATCTGATGACCCTTTCCGTTTGCTCTCCCGTTGTGCCGGATAAGATGGACCGGCGGCCCTCTCCCATTTTTCCTTCGGCCATGTCGTTCTGTCGCGGCATTGGCCGGAAGCTCATGTTCCCGATAGCGCAGCATGGATCATGCTGGGCGTGATCGGTGTGTGCCGGAACTTGCCGGCATTGAGTGGTATCAGCGCATCCTCGATGCCTGAAGCGATGACCGAGCCGACGGCGATGCATCCGGCCTCGCCCACGCCCTTGACGCCGAGCGGATTGAGCGGCGAGGGGGTCTCGAGATGCAGGATCTCCACGTTGGGAATCTCTGTCGCATAGGGCATCAGGAAGTCGGCAAAATTGGCATTCAACATATTGCCCGAGGAATCGAACTCGACCCGTTCATAGAGCGCCCCGCCGAATCCCTGGGCGATACCGCCCATGACCTGACCCTCCACAATCATCGGATTGATCATGTTGCCGCAGTCATGGATGCAGACATATTTCTCGACCTTGACCTGGCAGAGCTCAGGATCGACCTCGACGATAGCTCCGTGAACGCCATAGGCCCAAGTGGCGCAGGGCGGACTATAGTAATCGGTCGCCTCGAGCCCCGGATGCTGTCCTTCCGCGAGTGGCGGGCCGTCATGTTTCGAGGCCGGCGCGAACTGCGTTGCAGCCTTCGCCGCCTCGTTGAAGGCGTAACGCAACGGGTTCGTAGCAGTCGCGATGGCCGCAAGCGGAACCTTTCGATCCGTCCCCTTGATCCAGGCCGCGCCATCGCGGAGTTCGATATCCTCCACCTGCGCTTCCAGCATGTTGGCGGCCGCCTCGAGGGTCTTGCCGCGAACTTGCAGGGCCGACTTGTAGATCGCATTGCCTGACACGACGGCTGCCCGGCTTGCAAAGGTGGCTACCCCCCAGTCGAAGGCCTTGGTGTCGCCTTCGACCAAGATCACGTCCTCGACCGCAACACCAAGTTGATCGGCGACGATCTGGGCGAAGACTGTGTCGTGCCCCTGACCTTGGGATGTGAGACCGGTGTTGACATAGACCTTGCCGGTAATCGGATGGATCTTGATATGGCCGCCCTCATAGGGGCCGAGGCCGGTTCCCTCTACGTAAAATGCCAGCCCGAGTCCGAGGTATCGGCCATTCTCGCGGGCAGCTTCCTGCTTCTTCGAAAACCCTCCGGCGTCGAGGGCATCCGCCATCATGGCGAGGGCCTTGTGGTACTGGCCGCTGTCCAGGTTGACCTTCAGCCCATCGGCAAACAGCAGCCCGGCGCGCGGATAGGGGAATTGGTCATCGGCAATCAGGTTACGCCGGCGCACTTCGAAACGATCAAGCCCGAGGTCCTCGGCGAGCTGGTCCATGGCACGTTCGATCGCAAAACAGGATTGCGGCCGCCCGCAGCCACGGTAAGGGGTGATCGGCACGGTGGGCGTATAGACGGCCTTGAACTCGACCCAAATATTGGGAATGCGATAGGGGCCGGCAATCGATGTGGATGCCACCTGGGCAATGGCGATGCCGTAGGGAATGAACGCACCGGTATCGTGCAGGAAACTGTCGCGCAGCGCGATGACTTCTCCGGTCTTCTTGGCATAGAGCTCGATATAATGGATCTGGGTACGTTCCTGTGTCGAGCCGACGAAATTCTCGCGCCGGTCTTCGATGAACTTCACCGGCCTGCCGAGTTGCATCGCCGCCATCGGCACAAGCAGCTCGTCCGGATAGAAGAGAAGAACCTTCTGTCCGAAGCCGCCGCCGACATGGGGCGCAATAACCCGCACCTTGTCTTCGTCGAGTTGGAGGATCGAGGCAAGGCCGCCGCGCACTGAAATCGGAGCCTGGGTTCCATCCCAGACGGTCAGCTCGCCTGAAACACGGTCGAAAGTCGCAGCGACAGCGCGGCATTCCATCGGCGCTGCCGTCGAGCGATCAACCTGTACGCGGATCCTTGTGACATGCTCGGCCTTGGCAATGGCTGTGTCTGGATCGCCCGACACCTGCACGAAATGAGCCGCAACATTGTTTGGGTGACTGGCGTGAACCCGTGGTGCTCCGTCGGTGATTGCCCTTTCGATGTCGATTTCCACATCCAGGGGGTCGTAGTCGATGTCGACCAGGCCAGCGGCGTCTTCCGCCGTGTAGCGGTCAGCGGCCACCACCATGGCAACGGTCTGCCCGACGTAATAGACGTCTCCGCGGGCTAGTGGTCTTTGCGTGCGGGCATCGGTCATCGACGGATGCGGAATGAGCAGGGGCATTTCCCGGTCCAGGGCGCCGATGTCATCGGCCGTGTAGATCGCAGCGACACCCTGAAGCGCTCGGGCTGCGGTCAGATCGATCGACTTGATCCGCGCCCTTGCATAGGGACTGCGCACGAAGGCGACATGCAGTGCGCCGGGAAGTGGAATGTCGTCGACGAAAGCGCCCTCGCCCTTGAGGAGCTGCGGGTCGATATTGCGCTGAACTCTGGCCCCGAATGTGCGCGTCGCCATCTAAAACGTCTCCGTCCCTAATGCCCAGCCATCGCTTCGGCGGCGCGCCGCACCGCGGCAATGATGTTGCTGTAGCCAGTACAGCGGCAAAGATTTCCCGACAGCATTTCGCGAATGCCATCGTCACTGAGATCCAGGGTCTCGCCCGACCGCAGATGGGATATGACGTTCATCATCATGCCGGGCGTACAATAGCCACACTGCAGGGCATGGCACTCCTTGAAGGCGCTCTGCAGCGGATGAAGTTCGCCGTTTTCACCGGCCAGAGACTCGACAGTCTCGATCTTGCTCCCAGCGGCCTGCACGGCAAAGGTCAGGCATGATCGCGCCGACTTGCCATCGATGAGGATGGTACAAGCTCCGCAAACCCCATGTTCACAACCGACATGGGTCCCTGTCAGGCCCAATTCGTGGCGGAGAAAATCTGACAGGAGCATGCGTGAGCTCACTTCGCGGGTCACTTCAGTGCCGTTGACCGAGAGCGTAATCGTGGCCTTGGGATCGGCGCTTGTGACGGATGGGAAGGCCTTTATCTGACCGGCTTTCATCATGCTCTCCTAGGCGGCTCTCGATGCGGCGATCACGACAGAGCGCCGCAGCAGCACGCCGGCCAAATGCTTGCGATAGGCGGCCGTGGCGATAATGTCGTCCTCACTGTCGACAGCCTCTGCCGCAGCCTCTACCGCAGCTTCGATATCAGCCTTGGTTAATTTCGTGCCCTTCAGCGCTGCCTCTGCCCGGGTGAGACGTATCGGTCGCGTCGATATTCCGCATGCCGCGAGCGAAATGTCCGAGACCGTGCCGTTGCGATCCTTCTTTAGAATGGCTCCCAATGCGACGATCGCATAATCGCCATGACGGCGCGTGAATTCGACGAAGGCGTGGCCCGCACCTTCCGGTAGAGCCGGAAATCTCACTTCCACCACGATTTCATCCGGCCGTCGCGCCGTCGTCAGATGGAACTTGAAGAATTGGTCGGCCGGAATCGTGCGTGTCCCGCCGGGTCCCTTGGCGACGACACTGCCGCCCGTGAGAAGCAGGATCATAGGCATTTCCGCAGCGGCGTCGGCGTGGCAGATGCTACCGACGGTGGTTCCGCGATTGCGGATCGGCACATGCGCCACATGCCCCAGCGCTTCTCGAAGCAGCGGGTTGGTCTTGAAGACACTGTCGTCTAGTTCGACGTCGCGATGTCGCACCATGGCGCCGATCGTGACCATGCCGTTCGAAACCGATACGCCCGAAAGTCCCGGAACATGTTGGATGTCGACCAGGCGTGAAGGTGCAGCAAGGCGCATGTTCATGGCGGGCACCAGGCTTTGGCCACCGGCCAATACCATGGCATCATCGTCAGCGGCCAGGAGCGCGATCGCCTCTTCGAGCGTGCTGGGTGCTTGATAGTCGAAGAGCGGCGGCTTCATGAACGTGAGCCGAACTCGATGATAGGCGCGGCGCCAGCTGGCTGCACTATCCCGGCAAGAGTTTGCTTCACTGGCATTTCTCCCGAGCAAGATCGACGGATGCCCGCCTGGAATATCCATAATACGGATATAATATTTCGTATGATGATACCGAGCAATTTGAGCGGCTGTCAATATGCGCAATGGCTGCTTATGCGGTGGCGGTCACCTGCTTGTCTGGCCAGTGAGAGTGACCAGCGCAACTCCAGCAAAGATGCAGCCGACGGCAAGCCATGCGGTGAATGGCAGATGTTCGCCGAAAAACAATACCGCAAAGGCGATGCCCACGCCGGTGTTCACATAACTGATCTGGCTGAGATAGACGGGACCGCCGACCTGCTGCAGCCGGAAGAAGAAGGCATAACCTATGCCGGTGCACAGGCTTTGAACGATCACCAATGGCCAGCCCCTGTCAAAGCCTTGGACCAGGTCCTCCGTCAGACCCAGAAGACTGAAGATCACAGCCAATGCAAGAAGGCCCGCCGCAGCCGCGGCAAGCGTCAAGGTCGCCAGTGGCATGGGGCGGCATCCCGGAGGCCATGCCGTGCTGCGATAGACATTGCCGACTGCGAGTGCAGCGGGCGTTGTCAACGCAATCAGATACCACAGCCAGAGATCGGCGTTTGCCTCAGCGCCGGCACCGCGGGAAAACAGAATCAGGAGCACGCCCGCGAGACCGATCAGCAGACCCAGCATCCGTCCGGCCTGTGGGCTCTCGAGGCCGGCGGCATAAACGATGGCCAGCGTCATGATGGGCGCCAACGACTGCAGGATGGCAGGAACTCCCGAACCCACCAGCGGGATGATGGCGACCAGCGTGCCGAAGGGAATTGCGAACGTGAACTGCCCGGCGACCAGCGCATAGTGGAATTCGCGCTGGCCGAACGGTAGTGCCTCGCCGGTCAGCCGGCAGATCAGCGCCAGTACGGCACTCGCACCAAGGGCCGAAAATCCGGCATAGGCCAGTGGCGAAAGGCCTTGATTTCCGGCGAGCTTGGCCAGCGGGAAGATCAGTCCGACAAAACCGCCTGCGGCGAACAGCAGGATCAGCGGTTCCAGACGCTTGGCTTGGGCCGAGGTCATGCAGCCGTCTTTCGCGGTGTAATGGGTCTGTCCATCTTTACCTGAAGAACGTCCTCGCACCAGCGCGCCATGCGGAGCAGCTTGTGTTCATCGTATGGCTTTCCAATGATCTGGAGTCCGACTGGAAGCCCGTGCGCCGTGAAACCGCAGGGGATCGAGATCGCCGGACATCCCATCACGGTGATGGCATAGCCGAGGGCCAGCCAGTCGAGATATGTCTCTTGCTCCGCGCCGTCGATGCTGGTCACGTAGCGGTCGGTGACCGGAAACGGCGCGACCGGCGCGGTCGGCGCGATGAGAAACTCATGCGCATCCAGCAGTTCAAGGAATGCGGTCCGCAGGACAGCGCGTGCGGCTTCGGCCTCGCCAAGCGCGAGCGCCGTCAGCTTCAATCCTTCCTCGATGTTCCAGATCACTTCCGGCTTGAGTTTGTCGCGATGGAGGGTCAAGGCATCGCGCCGCAGCACCGCGAACTGGTAGGCGCGCAAGGTGCGGAAACACGCATCCGTGGCCCGAAGATCGACCGCAGGCTCCGCAATCTCCAAACCTGCCAGCGCCAGGCATTGGATGGCGCGCATGACGGACGCCGTCACATCCTGCGAGACCGCCGCCAAGCCGAGGGTCATGCTGAAGGCGCAAGCGGCTGGCCGAAGTGGTTCCCTGGCCGCCGCGCGATATGTGTCACGATGGATTGGCCGGGTCAGTGGATCGCGGTGATCGAAGGACACCATGCCATCGAGCGCCAGCGCAACATCTTCGACATTTCGCGCGAGAGGGCCGATAACCGACAGGACCTGATGGGGCAGCCGCGATGGACCTTGCGGGATCAAGCCGGGGCTTGGCCTCAGTCCCACAATGCCGCAGAAGGCCGCAGGATACCGGAGCGAGCACGCAAAGTCAGAGCCTTGCGCTACAAATGCCATTCCGGTTGCGACTGCGGCGGCGGCACCACCAGACGATCCGCCCGCGGACAGAGTCAGGTCCCACGGATTGAGCGTTCGACCGAAGACGTCGTTGAAGGTATTGGCACCAGCCTCGAACTCGGGTGTGTTCGATTTGGCGAAGACGACGCCCCCGCAACGCTCGATCGCTTCGACCAGATAGTCGGAGTGTGTTGGGATGTGGTCGGCATAGGCGAGCGATCCCCAGGTGGTGCGAACCCCTTCCACTTCATAGGAATCCTTGATCGGGATGGGCAGGCCTGCAAGTGGGCCGCGCTCTGACGGTGGACGGCTTTCGAGAGCGGCCGCGGCACCTCGCGCCCGCTCAAAACACAATGTTGGAAGGGCATTGACGGTCGCATTGACGGAAGCGACGCGCGTCTCGATTGCATCGAGAACGTCGCAAGGAGAGACGTCGCCTTGCGTTAGCATGTCTGTCATGGCTGTTGCCGTGAGACTCCATAGCGGGTCAGGCATGGGTTGCGATCCCCTGTTTGATATCCATTTACTGGATATTGCTTATGGCATATGAATATGCGGCGGAGCAGCGCGCGGGGCAACAGCAACCTGCAGACCGGCATTCGCGATGAACGGGACGCTGATGGCAGGAAAATCCAAGGCACCGATGCCGATGCACCGTCCGGCCGAAACGGAAGAGGCCAGCGGTGATCTCCGTGGGATGGACCGTTCTTTCGCCGTCCTGGAGTTCATTGCGCAGCAGCCGAGCCGTGTAGTTGATGTGACCAAAGCCCTGGGCCTTCCCTGGGCCACGGTTCACCGGACCCTCACCCAATTGGAGAAGGCCCAGTTCCTGCGCAAGGATACAGAGACCAATCGCTTTGAAATCGGACCGCGGCTCTGGCACATAGGCTCGGCCTATCTGTCCAATCACCGGGTGCTGCAAGCAGCCCTGACCTATCTCAGCCAGTCCCAGGACATTGAAGGAATTGCTGTCCAGATCGTCGAGCGGATTGGATTTCAATCGGTTGCGATCTATTCGGCACAGCGCCTCGCCGAGGATATCACGAAGGCCCACTTCGGCTTTCACTTTCCACTTCATTGCGGGTCCAAGGGACAGGTTCTCCTGGCCTTCGAGGAACCGGAATTCGTCGATCAATACCTCCGGCGAAAGCTTGAAAAGCTGACCAACGAGACAGTGACCGATCCAGTCATGCTGCGGGCCATGCTCGGCGATATTCGGCGGAAGGGCATGGCCCTGACCGTGGGCGACGTCCAACCCTTCACCGCGTCGATCGCAGCGCCCATTCGCGAAGCCTCCAACAGGGTCGTGGCCAGCCTGTGTTTTGTATTCCGCAAATCACTGCTGCGCAACGAAGCACGCATGGAGGAATTGCAGGATCGGATCATCCATACCGCGCACTCGATTTCCTTCGATCTCGGCTGGCGTCCCGGCCAGGAGTAGAGGACGCTCCGGCGTCAGGTCTTCCGCTCCTCGTATGAGCCTTGAAGATTTGTGAAGGTCTCGGCCAATGCGTCGACAGCCGTAGCGATGAAAGCCATTCCCGCGTCGGCCGAGGCCTTGGTGGGATCGCCGAAAATGGCGGCATGCCCGGCCTGTGGCCGCGGCCGCCGCATATAGGTGCGGGTCGGATTGGTGGGGGCGACCAGATCCCACCCCACCGGCCCGTACTTCGCCCCGGCCAGGCGATCCATCTTCACCAGGTTGGGCCGCGTGGCCAGTTGGAACGACGTTTCAAATTCGCAGCCATGGCCCATGCCGCCCACAACGGACTTGCGCATGGCATTGACTTGGGCGGCTCCCGGCTCCCAGTAGCTCACGGCGGAAACCTTGCATTGATAATCGCTGTCCAGTTCGTCGATCAGATGGCGGGCGACGGCGTCATTGGCAGTGCCATTCGGCCGGTTGCCATTGAGGATAATCAGATGTTCGAATCCCTGCTTGATGAGCGCTGACCCGATTTCGAACAACATCAACTGATAGGTGGGGATCGACAGTGAAATGGTCCCTGGAAAATACTCGAAGGTCTTGGAAATGCCGTAGGCAAGCGGTGGAGCGACAAGGGCATTGATCCGTTGGGCGAGCAGCCAGGCGATATGTTCCACCTGATGTGTGTCCGTGTCGGTCGGCATATGAGGGCCGTGAGCTTCGGTCGCGCCGGTTGGAATGATCACCGCCTTCTTCGCGGCGATCGCTTCGGCCACTTCCATCTGTGTCATGTAGGACATGCGGCATTCCATGGGCCTCTCCTGTCGGCGATGTGGCGGCTTACCTGTACGCATAGCCAAAATATGGATATGATATCACGTAATTGAACACGAAGCGGTAACTGATGCAAGCGCCGCAATCGGGATCCAGACCATGCCAATGCGCGATCCGGACTTTTTGAGCGAACTTCTACAGGCGATTGCAGGGCGGGGCCGAAGGCTGTTTGGTAGCAATGGGGTGGGGCGTGAGGGTTCAACGTCGCAGGAGCTTGCCGATGCCCTGCTGTCAACGCGCGGTGAAGCATCTGGTGTCGTTCTGGCCCGTGCGGTGCTCGATCGCTGGACAGGTTTGGATGCGGAGGGCCAACGCCGCTGGTTTGCCATGCTGGCGGAAGATTTTGGCCCCGATCTCGAGCGGTTGCGCCGTGCTGTCGCAGCCTGGAGCGAGAATCCCACTCACGGAAATGCGGTGAAGATCCATGAGGCCTCCGAGCCGCGCCGTCAGGAATTGTTCCGACGCATCAACATGGCACCGGGCGGCACGGCCGCCTTGGTCAAGATGCGCGAGAGACTGCTGGGCGAACTGGAGCAACACGCGGCACTGGAGCCAGTCGATGCCGATTTCTGCCATCTCTTCGGCTCATGGTTCAATCCAGGCTTTCTGATGTTGAAACGCATCGACTGGTCGTCTCCGGCCGATGTCCTCGAGAAGATCATCCGTTACGAAGCTGTTCATGCAATTCGCAACTGGAACGACTTGCGCGGGCGGCTGCAGCCCGCGGACAGGCGCTGCTTTGCGTTCTTTCATCCGCGGATGCCGGATGAACCTTTGGTCTTCGTGGAAGTGGCGCTCACCCGCGGCATTCCCAACGGGATTGCCGGACTGATTGAGGAGGGCAGGACGCCGATTCCGGATGACGCTGCCGATTCGGCAATTTTCTATTCGATCTCGAACACCCAGACCGGTCTCAAGGGTATTTCCTTCGGCAATTTCCTGATCAAGCAGGTCGTTGAAGAACTCCTCCGTGAACTGCCAAATTTGAAGACCTTCGCCACCTTGTCACCACTGCCGGGGTTCGCCAGATGGTTGGCCAATTGCGAAGAGCGGCCAGAATTTGCCGACCTTCGCACGGCCCTCGCGGTCGAAGGCTGGGATGGAGACGCGGAACTGCAGACTGTCTTGCGCGAACCGCTTGACCATGCCGTTGCTGTTTACCTCCTAGGGGCGAGGGCAAGAAACGGCAAGCCGCATGATGCTGTCGCGCGCTTTCACCTCAACAATGGTGCGCGGCTGGAACGCATCAATTTCTGTGGTGATCTATCCGCCAAGGGTCTCGCCCAGTCCCACGGAGTCATGGTCAACTATCTCTACGATCTTGATGCCATCGAGGCAAACCACGAGCGCTATGCAAATTCAGGCGAAATCGCATCATCAGCCGCAATCCGAAAGCTTGCGGCAAATCCACCATCCGCCTCTGTCCTGCGCAACCTCACCTCTCTGCTCTCGGACAGACAGCAGAAACACTCGGCGCCCGGCAGTTGACGCGCCACTGCCGGCACTGTCCTGCGATTGATCGGCTCTTCTTGAGTTACTTCTCGGCCGGCATCTGCGCATGCCAGCCATGATCGGGGTCGCTCCAGCCTTCGGGATGGCGAACAGCGCCTTTCTTCTGGAGCTTCTCGAAATAGGGGCCACGGTCGAACATCGGCGGGAGCCCACGTGTGGCAGCCATCTCCTTGCGCAAGGCGGTGGTTGCGGTTTCATCCGCCTGCCACTTGCGGCCCTTCTTCTTCAGCACCACACCATAGCTCTCTTGAGCCTGCTTCTTCGACACCAGGCCGCATTGCACGTCATAGACCACGCGTTCGATCTCGCGTTTCAGAGGGTCGCCCCAGCCACCACCGCCAGTGGTGACGATACGGACAATTGTGCCAGCCTCGACCATGACCGTGTCGCACATCCCCGGGTGGACGATCTCTTTTCCGGCCTGGTTGATGACTGACACGCTGTAGTTCAAACCCGCCCTGCCACCATTGACGCCATAGCAGCCGAGCAGTGAGCGATCTGCATTCGAGATGAGCCGGCAATCGCCAAGAGCCCTGATCTTCTTGTCGTATCCGAAGCCGCCGCGCCTGAGGCCGGCACCACCGGAGTCTTCGCGAAGCGCCAGCTGTTCTACCATGATCGGATAGCGGGTCTCGGAGAACTCGGCCGGCAGGTTCTTGGAGTTGGGGACGATATGCACGACATCGGAGCCGTCGGCCCATGGCCGTCCTGGACTACCTCCGCCAAGCACTTCGCGGAACAGGTAAAAGTCTTGTTGTGTCTTGCCGCCGGTCAGGCCCCAGATCCGGATCGTCTCGTGATCGGCGGGCATCTTGCCACCGGTCGCCTTGGACAGACAGGCCGCAAAGACTCCGAGCGAGCGCAGCATCAGGAAGAAGCGCATCCCAGTTGGCTTGCCATGATTGGGTGTGATCAGCGTACCCTTGGGCGGGAAGATGACGTCGATCACGTCGAGTACGCCTTCATTGGAGTCGATTTCCGCCGCGCGTTCCGGCGAGGCCGCCAATGACCGCATGCACGGCGCGAGCCATTTGCGGAAATAGCGCCCTTCAGCCTCGTCCAAGGCCCAGTTGATCGGCCCCTTGGCCTCCGGATCGGTGCCGGTAAAATCGAGCACGATCTTGTCTGGCGTCTTAGTCATCTTGAGGCGCAGCGCATGGAGTCGCGGTGCATCCACGCCATCAGCCTCGATGTAGTCCTCGAAATGATATTCGCCATCCTTGATCTTGGGCAGGATCTCGCGCCGGAAGATCTCGGCGGTGTTCTTCAGGATCTGATCGAAGGCTGCTTCCAGCGTATCGATTCCGTAACGTTCGGCCAATGCCACGATGCGGCGGGATCCGATGCGCGCCGCACCGATCTCGGCGTCCAGATCGCCGGCGAGATGTTCCGACAGCCGAGAGTTTCTGGTAATGATGCGGAACGCGGCCTTGTTGAGCTTGCCGCGCTCGTAAAGCTTGATCGGCGGAATGAGCACCCCTTCCATCCAGCTGTCAGTCGCGTGGACGGGCAGACTGCCGGGTACCGAGCCCCCGACATCGTCGTGGTGGCCGAACACCTGGCTGAAGCCGATGAGGCGCTCCCCATGGAAGATCGGTACGGTCGTGCAGAGATCAGGCACATGGCCAATGCCGCCGCAGGAATTGTAGGGGTCGTTCCAGAAGAACACGTCTCCCGGAAAGATGTCGTTTTCGCCGAAATAGGCGAAGACCGGTTCGACGATGGCGGAATAGGAGCGGCCAGTCAGTTTTCGGCCCTTGGCGTCGAACAGGGCAACGCGATAGTCGTGCTGATCGCGGATCATCGGTGATCGAGCCGTCCGTTCGACGGCGGCCTCGATCTCGAGCTCCGCCGCCCGGATCGTGCCATGGATCACTTCGAGTTCAATCGGGCCGAGCTTGCTTGCGGCTGAGGGCATGTGTGTCATCTCGCGATCTCCTCAGGCCTTCTTTTCGAGAATGAGGTTTTCATAAGGATCGGGCCGCGCCGTCCATGATTCGGGAACGACGACAGTCGAACCGTATTCCTCGATGATGGCCGGCCCTGCAATCGACTGGCCGCTAGCGAGGGCCGTGCGCTGGTAGAGTGGGCAGTCGACCCAGCCGGTATTGCGCCAGTAGACCTTCCGCATCCCGAATGGGTTGGCGAGCGCGGTCCGGGCATCGGCGGGCTTCAGCGCCGGCCGGTGCTGTGTGCCGACTGCCTGTACACGCAGATTGACCAGTTCGACATCCTGTTCACCCTCGTAGTTGAAGCCGAATGTCTGATCGTGAACCGTGTGGAACTGTTTCCACATGTAGGCTACCGCCTCCGCTCCCGAGAGATTGGACGGAACATCCACCTGAACCTCGTGACCTTCGCCAAAGTAGCGCACGTCCGCCACCAGGTTGACATTGATCTTGTCTTCCGCGATGCCCTCGGCCCGGATGTCGGCGACGCCGGAGCGCACGAGTTCCTCCCAAACCGAAACGATCTCGTCGGTATCCGCTTTCGACTGCTGCCTGACGATGGTCTTGATATAGTCCCTCCGCACATCCGATACATGCAGTCCAAAGGCGCAGAGATTGCCGGGGTTGGGTGGGGAAATGATCGTCCGTATACCGAGGAAATCGGCGACCTCGCTGGCAAAGAGACCGCCCGCGCCGCCGAAAGCGACCATGGCATAGTTGCCGGGCTCGCGTCCCCGCGTTGTGGTCACCTGGCGGATGCCAAAGACCTGGTTGACAGCCGCAATTTCCAAAGCGCCTGCTGCGACCTCTTCGAGTGGAATGCCGAACTGACGGCCCAGTTCCTCGTAGGCTGCTCTTGCAGATGCAAGGTCCAACTGGATTTCCCCGCCGATCAGACTCGCCGGCAGTCGGCCCAGAACGATGGCGGCGTCAGTCACCGTCGGCTTGGTGCCACCCTTGCGATAACAGATTGGGCCGGGGTCGGCACCAGCGCTTTGCGGTCCGACCTTGAGATTGCCATAGGGGTCCGTCCAGGCAATCGAACCCCCGCCCGATCCCACCGTCACGATGTCGAGCATCGGGGTCTTGACCGGATAGCTCTCCACCGTCGAGGACGATGTGTACATCGGCCGGTAGTTTTCAATGATGGCGACGTCTGTGGATGTTCCGCCCACGTCGATGGTCAGTATATCCTTGTAGCCGGCAAGATGCGCCATGTGGATGGAGCCAAGAAGGCCCGCAGCCGGGCCCGAGAGCAACATTGTGACCGGACGTTCGCCAGCCGTGGAGTGCTTCACCACACCACCGTTGGATTGCATGATCAGGAAGGGGATCTTGCCGGATTTTTCCTCGATCTTGTCGGCAGCACTCTGCAGGTAGGTCTTGCAGTAGGGCTTGACCAGGACATCGACCAGGGTGGTCATCGCCCGTTCGTACTCACGGTATTCCGGCAGCACGACAGACGACAGCGACACGAAGACATCGGGGAAATGCTGGCGGATGAGGTCCCCGACCCGCTGTTCGTGGGACCCGCTGGCATAGGAGTGCAGGAGGCATACGCCAATGCACCGAACGCCGTCCTCGACCAGTTCCTTGACGGCGGCAAGTGTCGATCGTTCGTCGATGGGTTCCAATTCGCTCCCATCGAATTTCAGTCGCCCGGGAATCTCCCGCACAAGATGCAGCGGCACAAGCCGTGGCGGCTTCACCCAAAAGAAGGAGTTGCCGTAACCGTCGGGTACCGATTGCCGGGCGATCTCGATCATGTGGCGGAAGCCGCGCGTGACGATGAGGCCCAGACCCGCAAACTTGTGTTCGAGAACCGCATTGGTCGCCACTGTCGAGCCATGCAGTAACATACTCACGTCTTCGGTCCGGCGGCCGATCACGCCAAGGACCTTCTGCACACCGTTGAGCAAGCCAATGCTGGGATCTGACGGTGTGGATGGAGTCTTGACCGCAGTGATGGCGCCAGTGGCATCATCAATGGCAACAACGTCGGTGAAGGTTCCACCTGTGTCAATTGCAATGCGAATGCCCATGTCGCCTCCAACGTATCCATATATTGGATATAATGTTCATATTATGCACATGACGCATCGTTTCGCAAGTCAGGGCCTTGCGGCGGCCAACTCGAAACGGTTCACTGTCAATCTGATTCAGACTCGCAGGCAGGGCCAGTCGTTAGCGGTGTGAGGCGCAATATTTTATCAAGACCGCTCTTGATTTCTTCTGGCGGTAGGGCTGAGTGGGCCTCGCCCTGGTCAAGGAGTTCGGGAATCTCATGTGCCGCTTGTATGGTTTTCATGCCACCGAGAGTACGCGCGTCGAGTGCAACCTGGTTCACGCGCAGAACTCGCTGCTGAAGCAAGGGATACAGGATGCCGAGGGACTGTCGCACGGCAACGGCTGGGGCCTGGGGGTTTTCACCGACGGTCTTCCAGTTGTCGAAAGGCGGAGTTGGGCGATTTGGCATGGTGAGCATTTTGCCGAAAGTGCAGCGCGAATCTCATCAAGGACGGTGATCAGCCACGTCAGGCGAGCGACCGTCGGGCCTCCGGCCATGGAGAATACCCACCCTTTCTGTGATGGGCGCTGGGTCTTCGCTCATAACGGCACGATCCCGAAATTCAGCATGGTCAAACCTCGACTTCTCGAGGAGATCGCACCAAGGCATCGGGACCAGATTGCCGGTGTCACCGATTCCGAGCATGTCTTCCGCTACTTCCTGAGCCTTCTCGAGCGGGAACCGGACCGGCCGCCTCACGATGTGTTGCATGATTGCGTGTCGAATGTCATCGACTTATGTGCTGCGGTCGATCCACAGATCATGCCGGCCCTCAACCTTCTTGTGAGCGATGGCAAGACCATGTTTGGGTCGCGCCTGGGCCGCACATTGTGGTTCCTCGAACGCCGGGAGGCGGCAATCTGTGAATATTGCGGCATTGCCCATGTCCAGCACGGATCACACAAGCCATATCGCGCGATAGAAGTCGCTTCCGAACCGATCACCCATGAAGAGTGGCGCCATGCGCCGAACGCAAGCATCTTTTGCTGCGCACCTGATCTCGAGAACATCAATTTCAGACTGATCGAGAACCGGCATCTTGACGCATGGAGAAAAGACTGATCGCTGCCGTCGCGTCTTGAGTCTGCAACTCGCCGGCGGGATGCCGATCGTGAGCACGCGTGTTTGTCCGAGCATCAGCGTGTTGGGCCACCCTGACTGTCGATATCGTCAGTCCTGAATATGAATTGTCGGTTTGGCAGCGGTGTATGAATTGAATCGGCAGGGACTTGGATCACCAATGGCTTGCCTTGTGGTAGCGTCAGGCAGCACTTTGAGGAGCAGACTAACAGAGCGGCCATCTTGAACCCGGACGATTGCGCGGCGTGGCCTGGAGAGGGCTTGCCCGCCGCAAGGCATGGCGCAGGCAATCGCTCGCTGGATAGTCCCCTCAATGTTCCAGAGGTTTGTGCTTTTCTCAGAACCAGCAACCATTGGCTTTCCGGAGGCTTGGTTATTATCGAGATAGGAATCTTGGGCCAGGGTGACAGGAGGCGCCGAAGATCCGCATGGCTCAGCAGGAGACACAAGCGTCTGCGCCATTCCGATGCCCTGGAGTTATTACTGGCAGTCTATGACCAAGTGGTCCAAATCCAGCTTGCTCCGCCCTGACGCCCCAAAAGGAAAGACCCGCGATCCACTTGAGATCACGGGCCTTTTTTGGTT
>JAGRLX010000427.1 GCA_020441605.1 Alphaproteobacteria bacterium | reverse complement strand
GTGCCGGTGCGGTCGCTGGACGGGCGGCGGCTGTTCGGGATGAACGTCGGCGGGCCGTCGTTTCATGTGCGCAAGCGGCAGCTGGAAACCCATTACGCGCGGGCGCTGGCCGCGGCGGCCGAGCTGCTGAACCACGGCGGCTGAGGCCTCCGGTGTCAGAATCACCGAAATCCGCGGAATGATATTTTGCTATGCGAAAAGGGATTCCGGGGGCTGCGGGCCGCCGGATGCGGGGCCATGCGTTGTCAACCGGCCGCGCCGGGCGCGAGGGCGGCTTCGTGCCGGCGAGACGGGGGACCGCCTGCGTGGCGGATGTCCGCGGGGATGGCATCACTTTCGGGTATTTGTGATGCCTGTCGTATATAAATGATATATATCAGCGTGTTGTATCGTATTTCTCACCTTATTTCCGACCTCCGCATCCACAGCCTCTGCCGCGAGGCCGGGCCGCGGTTCGATCCGGGCTCTGGCGGGGCCGTTCGCATTGCCGTGACAAGGCGGGCGAAAGCGGCGGGCCGGGGCCACGACCGCTTGACATTGGGCGCTGATGTGCAAGGCTCGGGCCGAGGTCCGAAACAACGCGCGGAAAGCGCTCCGGACTTGATGTTAGGGAGGAAAACCAATGCTCAAGACTACTCGCCTCGGCGTGGCCGCGGCGCTTGCCCTGTCTGTCAGTGCCGTTTCGGCCTTTGCGCAGGATATCAAGATTGCCTTCATCGACCCGCTGTCGGGTCCCTTCGCCACCACCGGCACCAACGGTCTGGCCGAATACGAATTCGCCGCCGATTACTTCGTCAACCAGAAGGGCGGTGTGCTGGGCGGCCGGAAGTTCGAGATCATCGGGCTCGACAACAAGATGGACGGCAAGGAGTCGCTCATCAACCTGCAGGTCGCGATGGACCAGGGCGTGCACTACATCGTGCAGGGCAACTCGTCCGGTATCGCCCATGCGATCACCGATGCGGTCAACAAGCACAACAAGCGCAATCCCGACAACCGCGTGCTGTTCCTGAACTATTCGGCGGTCGATCCGGCGCTGACCAACGAGGACTGCAACTTCTGGCACTTCCGCTTTGACGCCAACGCCGACATCAAGATGGACGCGCTGACCGATGTGATGGCCGCCAACAAGGATCTGCACAAGGTCTATATCATCGGCCAGGACTATTCCTTCGGCAAGGCCGTGGCCGCCGCCGCCGTCGACATGCTGGGCAAGAAGCGCCCGGATGTCGAGATCGTCGGCAACGAGCTGCACCCGATCGGCAAGGTCAAGGATTTCACCCCCTATGCCCGCAAGATCGTCGACTCGGGCGCCGATGCGGTAATCACCGGCAACTGGGGCTCGGATATGGTGGGCCTGGGCAAGGCGATCATCGAGG
Source organism: Alphaproteobacteria bacterium (assembly GCA_020441605.1). Next base: position 1,435 of record JAGRLX010000427.1, on the reverse strand, counting down.
CCGGGTTCAAGGGGCCGATCTTCACCTACTATGCCGCTTCGAACGGGATCACCCAGACTTTCGGCGCGGCCGGTGTCGGCGCGATCAACCTGGTCAGCGAAGGCTCGGTCAACCCGGCGCAGAGCTCCGAGGTGGATGCCTATATCGACGCTTTCGAAGCCAAGTATCCCGATCATGACATCGCCCAGCCGCGGATTGCGAACGTGATCCGCATGCTGAAGGCCGCGATCGAAAAGGCCGGCACCGCCGATGACGTGGTGAAGGTGGCCGAGGCGCTGGAAGGCATGGAGATGGACAACTTCTGGGGCGGCAAGCTGTTCATGCGGCCGCAGGATCACCAGATCATCCAGAACGTCTATGTGATGGAGCAGTCCGGCGATGTCCGCAACAAGCTGGACAACTCGCCCTATGGCCTGAAACTGGCGACCGAGGTGGACATGGCGTCGAAAGACATGCCGACCACCTGCAAGATGGACCGCCCGTAACCGGGTCCCCGTTCAGGCTGCCTGCGCGCATGGGCGCGCGGGCAGCCCCTTTACAATCACAGACCTGAATATCGACCAGGGAGGGGTGGCCGATGGATCTGGTGGTCATCAACCTTATCGACGGCCTGTTCTACGGGCTCTTGCTGTTCATGCTGTCGAGCGGGCTGACGCTGATCTTCTCGATGATGGGCGTGCTGAACTTTGCGCATGCCAGCTTTTACATGCTGGGCGCCTATTTCGCCTATCAGGTGAGCCAGTACGGCGGCTTCTGGGCCGGGCTGCTGATCGCTCCGCCGCTGGTGGGCATCATGGGCGCGCTGATCGAGCGATACGGGCTGCGCCGGGTGCACCAGTTCGGCCATGTGCCCGAGCTGATCTTTACCTTCGGCCTCGCCCTGCTGATCGAGGAGATGGTGAAGTTCTTCTGGGGCAACAACCTGATGCCCTATCAGGAACCGGCCTTCATGAAATTCGCCCTGTTCTCGATCGGGAACAACGCGGTGCCGGCCTACAAGGTGTTCATGATCTTCACCTCGGTGGCGATCTTCGTGGGGCTGCTCTATGTGCTGACCCGCACAAGGATCGGGATGATCATCCAGGCCGCGCTGAGTTACCCCCGCACGGTCGAGGCGCTGGGGCATAACGTGCCGCTGGTCTTCATGGGCGTCTTCGGCGTCGGCACGGCGCTGGCCGGTGTCGCCGGAGCGCTGGCGGGGCCTGTGCTGGGCACCTTCCCGGGCATGGCCTTCGTGCTGGGCTCGATCGTCTTCGTCACCATCGTGATCGGCGGGCTGGGCTCGCTCTGGGGGGCGCTGGTCGCCTCGCTGCTGATCGGCTGGATGACCACCTTTGCGGCCTCGTCCTCGTTCGAATTCGCCACCCTGCTGGAGGCGGTCGGCATGACCCGGCCCGAGGATATGGACGAGAGCATGCTGCGCGATCTCTGGACG
>JAGRLX010000080.1 GCA_020441605.1 Alphaproteobacteria bacterium | reverse complement strand
CCGAATATGCCGAGATTGCCGCAATCTCGGCGCAAGCCAGCCGCCTCGGCGTCACCATCGATGCCGCGGATGCCATGCAAAAAGGCATCAAGCCTGATGCCTTGCGCCGCTCGGTGCTCGACGCTCTGGCGTCGCGAAGTGAAGCAACCAGCGTCATCGCCGCAACACCCCGGCCGTTAGGCTCGGGCGACAGTCCCATCGTCCGCCGCGCCCGCGAGCGCGCCGGCCAGTCCCAGAAGTGAGGTGATTCATGCCCGTCCTGACCCAGTCGCCGACGCTTGGCGATCTCCTGAAGTTTGAACTGAACGGCAGCTACAGCCGCGAGGTCGTGACGCTGAAGGCCGGAACGAACTATGCGCTCTGGGCCGTGCTCGGCAAGATCACGGCGTCGGGCAAGTACCGGCTGTCGCCTGCCGCCACGGTGGTTGGCGATGAAGGCGCCGAGACAGGCATTGCGGTGCTGCTCGAGGCCGCCGATGCCACGGCGGCCGACAAGACGGCACTCGTCATTGCCCGGGGACCCGCCATCGTGTCGAAAGCTGCCCTGGTCTTCGATGCTTCCGTCGATCTGCTGGCGGAGAAGCTCGCCAAGTATGCCGATCTGTCGAAGGCCGGGATCGTGCCACGCGACACCGCCTGATCCGCTTTCTTCCTGTCAATTCTGTCTCATCCGGCCCCCCCTCAAGGGGGCTTATTCATTTCCGGAGACCTCTTCCCATGCCTGCCATCATCAATCCCTTCGACACCGGCGGCTATACGCTGGCCGAGATGACCGAAGCCATCAACATCCTGCCTAACATCTACACGAGGCTGGGCGAGATGGGCCTGTTCCGCTTCGAGGGCGTCACCCAGCGCAGCGTCATCATCGAGCAGGCGGAAGGGGTGCTGAATCTCCTGCCGACCGTGCCGCTCGGCGGCCCCGCCACCGTCGCCAATCGCGATACACGCTCCATGCGCTCCTTCACGGTACCGTGGATCCCCCATGACGACGTGATCACGCCGCAGGACATCCAGGGGGTGCGGGGCTTCGGCGTGGCGGATGCCGCCGATCCGCTTGCCACCGTCATGGAGCGGAAGCTCACCCGCATGCGCGCCAAGCACGCCCAGACCCGGGAGTACATGGAGGTCAATGCGCTCCGCGGCATCGTCAAGGATGGCGCCGGGACCACGCTCTACAACTACTTCACCGAGTTCGGACTTACCCAGCTTACGGTCGACTTCGTGCTCGGCACGGCGGGCACCAATGTGCAGGGCAAGGTCCGCGACGTGCTGCGGAAAGTGGAGACCGAGCTCAAGGGCGAGACCATGAATGGTGTCCTGGCTCTCGTCAGCCCCGAGTTCTTCGACAAGCTGATCTCGCATGCCAAGGTCGAAGACGCCTACAAGTACTTCTCCTCGACGGGGGCCCAGCCGCTCCGCGAGGATACACGGCGGCGTTTCCCCTTCGCGGGGCTGATCTTTGAGGAATACAATGCGACCGTCACGCTCTCCTCAGGTTCGACCGAGACGCTGGTCCCGGCAGGCGAAGGCATCGCCTTTCCGATGGGCACCATGGACACCTTCGTCACCTATGGCGCGCCGGCCAATCTGATCGAGACGGTCAACACCATGGGGCTGCCGATCTATGCCCGGCAGATCGCGCGGAACGATGGCTCGGCCATTGACGTCAAGACCGAGGCTTCGGTGCTCCCGGTCAACAAGCGTCCACGGTTGGCGGTCAAGATCTTCAGCAGCAACTGAGCTACCGGTTCCCGTTGAGTTTGGCGATGCGCGGGTCAGCGGCGAAAGCGTCCTGCGGGAACTCGAGGCCCATGCGGGGAAATTCGCAGAGCGCCTGGACGCCGCTGGCGCTCAGCCGCAGCCGCCATGTCTGCCGCTCGATCGGGCGGGGTGCTGCAAACGCCGTGCACGTCAGAACCGCAAGGTTGCTTCCGCCAGCCGGATCGCGCACCGACTCGTAGCGGATGACCTCGGTGTTCGTCTCGCGTGCCGCATCGGCCAGAGCCTGACAGGTGCTGTAGTCGATGAGATCGGTCCAGTGCGCCCGATCCTTCACGAGCGGAGGGACTGTCAGGTCGATCAGGGCTTTCGTCGCGATCAGGGCGGCAAAAGCGGTGTATTCCGCAGCATCGCTGGGCCAGGGGGTTGCCGGTGACTCGGCAAAGAACAGCAGCCGGTAGAAGGCCATCTCGGCGACTGCCGTCTCTGTATGCTCGGCTGCGTAATAGACGCCAAGGGTCTTGCCGACCCGGCGAAAGCGGGAGCCGTTCGGAAATTCCGACCCGTAGCGGAAGGGTGTCGCCAGCAGATAGTCGAGATGGCGGCAGTCCGGCGGAATGGCGGGCTTCGATGCCTCTATCAAGTCTTCGAGCAGAGCTTGCTCATCGAGCGTGTCGACAAGCTTCAGGCTAGAGACCCGGTGCTGGGCCTCGACGAGACGCCAGCATGAACCCTCATAGGGTCGGAACTCAGACGAGAGCGCGGCGGGCGTCCAGATAGGCGATGACATCGGTGAGCCCGGCAATGGTGCTGATCTTGTCGAGGGGTCGGCCATCGAGCACGAGATTGGCGCTCCTGAGCCATGACCGGGCGACGGCCTCGTCGCCTCCCACGATGGCATCGAGCGAGCGGAACAGCCGCACGAACAGGACACCGAGTTCGAAGGGCTTGGTTCCCACCTCGAGCTTGAAGTCGCCCTGCTTCATGCGCGACACCGAGGCCTCGCTGAGGCCGAGAATGGCCGAAAGCGCCTTGGCCGTGACCTCGAGCCGGGATGCCGCCCGCACCACCGCCTTGGTCAAAACCTGAGCTGGATCAGTGTGTTGAGCGGTATGATTTGCTGCAACTGGCATAGACTTGTCCTTTCCGTAGAAACAATAGCATAAAAATATTGCCGAGGAAATACATATTCAATGCCCGCCGCGATCACCACTGCCGTCGACATGCTCTTCACCGATCCCAACATCGGCCGGGACGCCACCTGGCGGGCGGGTGGTATTGGTGCGGGCGTCACGGTCCGGATCGTGTTCCGCGCCCCGGATGCCGTGGCGAACTATGGCGGCGGCAGGTTCGTGGCACAGAGCCGCTTCATCGACGTCCGCACCGTGGAAGTCCCGAACCTTGCCTCTGGTGATAACTTCGAGATTGGCAGTGCCACCTATGCCGTACAGGGCGAGCCCCTGGCC
>JAGRLX010000079.1 GCA_020441605.1 Alphaproteobacteria bacterium | reverse complement strand
CCAGTGCGCCCGATCCTTCACGAGTGGAGGGACTGTCAGGTCGATCAAGGCTCTTGTCGAGATCAGTGCGGCAAAGGCGGTGTATTCCGCAGCATCGCTGGGCCAGGGTGTTGCTGGCGACTCGGCGAAGAACAGCAGCCGGTAGAAGGCCATCTCCGCAACCGCCGTCTCGGGATGCTCGGCCGCATAATAGACGCCCAGTGTCTTCCCCGCCCGGCGGAAGCGGGATCCCTTGGGATACTCCGCTCCATACCGAAAAGGCGTCGCCAGCAGATAGTCGAGATGGCGGCAGTCCGGCGGAATGGCGGGCTTCGATGCCTCTATCAAGTCTTCGAGCAGTGCTTGCTCATCGAGCGTGTCGACAAGCTTCAGGCTCGAGACCCGGTGCTGGGCCTCGACCAGCCGCCAGCACGCGCCCTCCCAGGGACGAAACTCAGACGAGAGCGCGGCGGGCGTCCAGATAGGCGATGACATCGGTGAGCCCGGCAATGGTGCTGATCTTGTCGAGGGGACGGCCGTCGAGAACGAGATTGGGATTCCTGAGCCATGACCGGGCCACAACCTCGTCGCCGCCCACGATGGCATCGAGCGAGCGGAACAGCCGCACGAACAGGACACCGAGTTCGAAGGGCTTGGTTCCCGCCTCGAGCTTGAAGTCGCCTTGCTTCATGCGCGACACCGAGGCCTCGCTGAGGCCGAGAATGGCCGAAAGCGCCTTGGCCGTGACCTCGAGCTGGGATGCCGCCCGCACCACCGCCTTGGTCAAAACCTGAGATGGATCAGAGTGTTGGGCGGGATGATTTGCTGCAACTGGCATATGCCTGTCCTTTCCATAGAAACAATAACACAAAAATATTGCCAAGGAAACAATAATTCAATGACCGCCGTGATCGCCACCGCCGTCGACCTGCTGTTCACCGATCCCAATATCGGCCAGGACGCGATCTGGCGGGCGGGCGGTGTGGGTGCCGGTGTCACGGTCCGGATCGTGTTTCGCGCGCCGGATGCCGTAGCGAACTTTGGAGGCGGCAGGTTTGTGGCACAGAGCCGCTTCATCGATGTGCGGCTTTCGGAAGTCCCGAACCTTGCCACTGGTGATACCTTCGAGATTGGCAGTGCCACCTATGCCGTACTGGGCGAGCCCCTGGCCGATGACGACAATCTGATCTGGTCGGCGGAAGTCCGGGCCGCATAATGCCAGGCGTTCGGGTCACGGTCCTTGGCGATCTCGAAAAGGAACTCGTCGCCGAGGTCAGGGGCGCCGAGCGCGCCGTCACCGCAGCAATCCGGCTTGCGGGTGCTGAAGTCAAGACTGGGTGGCGGGCGCAGATTGCCAGTGCCGGCCTCGGCGAGCGTCTCGGGCGCACCATTCGCGATCAGTATTATCCAAAGGGCGAGCCGAGCCTCGGGGCCGCAGCACTCGTCTATTCGAAAGCACCACACATTGTCGGCGCATTCGACGAGGGTGTTGTCATCCGCTCCAAAGAAGGGTTCTGGCTGGCGATCCCCACATCAGCAGCGGGCAAGAGTTCAACGGGCGGCAGGATTACACCGGGCGAATGGGAACGGCGGAACGGCCGGAGATTGAAGCTTGTCTATCGGCGCGGGCGGCCGGGTCTTCTGGTCGATACCGGCGATGTGCTTCCCAGAGCACGCGTCGTGAAGCGCGATGGGACGTCACGGGCTGCACGGGGGTTTCGCAATCGCTCAGTCATTGTCTTTGTGCTCGTGCCACAGGCCCGCTTGCGGAAGCGGCTCGATCTCGAGTCCGTGGCGCGCGAGTGGCAGGACAGGCTCGCAGGTCTGGTTATTCAGAACTGGCCGGACCTCAAGGCGGAAACGACCAGATGACGAAGCGCGAGACCATTCTGCAGGCGCTGTTCGCACTGCTTTCAGGGATTGCGGGTCCCACGGTCCTGCGCAATGGCAACCTGCCAGAGCGGGTGCCCGCCGGTGGCATCGTCATCCTACGCGACGGCGATCCGGGTGAGCCG
>JAGRLX010000078.1 GCA_020441605.1 Alphaproteobacteria bacterium | reverse complement strand
CTGCTGCTCGCCGCCGGACAGCAGGCCGGCCCGCTGGTGATAGCGCTCGCGGAGGATGGGAAAGCGCTCCAGTTCGGCTTCAAGGCGCTGTTGCAACTCGGCGCCGGAGGCATGCGCCGCGCCGCCAAGATGGAGATTGTCGGCCACCGACAGGCTGGGAAAGACGCGCCGCCCCTCGGGCGTGAGTGAAATGCCGCGCCTGACGATCATCTCCGCCGGCAGACCAGCAATGGACTGGCCTTCGAAGGTGATGGAGCCGGTCGATGGGACCAGCCCCGTAATGGCATTGAGGGCCGAACTCTTGCCGGCACCATTGGCACCGAGCAGGACCACGATCGCGCCCTCGGGAACGGAGAGGCCGATGCCCTTCAGGGCTGCAGCCTCTCCATATTTTACCTTCAGTCCGGAGACTTCGAGCATCGGGCGTCTTTCGCTGGTCCTGTCCGCAATCGTCACTCAGGGCGCCGGAACGTCGGCCGGATCCGGCGTGGCCGTGAGGATCGGGGTCCGCTGGCCATCATGGATTTCGACCAGCGTGATGTCGCGGTTCGGCATGCGGTTGGTGCCAGCATAAGTGACCTTGCCGGTGAGCACCTCGACATCCTTGAGATTGGCCAGCGCATCGCGCAGGGCCGGCCCATCCACCGATCCTGCCGCCGCCACCGCCGCATCGAGGATATAGGGGATTTCATAACCCGTCGCGACATAGACGGTTTCCGGCTCGGCCCCGGTCGCCGCCTTGTACTTGTCGTAAAAGGCGCGGAGCTTGCTGCCTTCCGACGGATAGCCCGCCGTGGTGTGGACGATGCCGTCGGCGATGGCGCCGAGCCCGGTGGTCGTCGGGCTGTCGATGCCGTCGGACCCCAGAACCGGGGCGGTGACGCCGGCGCCACGCAGTTGCTGCAGGAAAGCCGGGAAGTCGGGCTCATAAGCCGCGGTCATGATCACGTCCGGCTGCGGATCGAGCGCCTTGATCTTGGTGACCTCGGCGGCGAAATCCTGCTGGCCGAGGCTGTAGCTGCCTTCGCCGGCGATGGTGCCGCCCTTCTTGGTGAACACCTCGGCGAAATACTCCGGTAGCCTTAGGGTGTAGGCGCTGTCCGGAGACTTGAGGATGTAGACGGTCTTGTAGCCCTTCCCGATGGCGTGGTTGGCGAGCAATGCGGCCTGACCATTGTCGGCCGGATAGGTGCCGAACATGTAGTCGCCGACCGCATCGGGAATGGTTGGCGTCGTGCCACAGAAGGTGAGCGACGGGATCTGCGCCTGCTGGCTGATCTGGCCCGCGGCGATCGACGGATCGGCATCGCAGGGCGTGATCAGGATCTTGACGCCGGCAGCCACCAGCTCCTGGGCCGCCTGGACCGTGGCCGCGGTGTCGGTACGCGTGTCCTTGATATCCAGCGTTACCTTGTACTTGCCGCCAAGCCCGCCCTTGGCGTTGATCTCCTCGATCGCCATCTTGAAACCGGCAAGCGAGGGTTGGTCGGCAAAGGCGAGGCCGCCCGTCTGGGCGGTGGCGAGACCGATGGTCACGTCTTCTGCTAGCGCCGGAATGACCGACGCCGACAGCATCAAGGCGCCAGCGAGCGCCGCGAGCCTGACTGTCTTCATGTTTTCCTCCTCTGTTGGACTGTCAATGATGGGTTCTTTTCGATCCGATATAGGCTTCGATCACCGCCGGATCATTGCGGATCTCCTGGGGCGTTCCCTCGGCGATCTTCTGGCCCTTGTTGAGGACGACCATGCGGTCCGACAGGCGCATGATCAACCGCATGTCGTGTTCCACCACCAGAAGCCCGATGTCATGTTCAGCGCGCAGGCGTTCGAGAATGCGGACAAGATCATCGGTTTCGGCCGGGTTCATGCCGGCTGCCGGCTCGTCAAGAAGCAGAAATCGCGGTGACAGGGCCAGGGCGCGGGCGATCTCCAGCCGCCGCCGGTCGCCATAGGCGAAGGCACCGGCAAACTGATCGGCCCGGTCGCCAAGACCCAGGCGCGACAATTGCGTCATGGCAATGCCGCGCGCCGCCGCACCGTCGTGGCCCTTGCTCAGTGCCGCGACAGCGACATTCTCGAGCGCCGTCATGCGGTCGAACAGGCGAATGTTCTGGAATGTCCGGCCGAGACCGGCCAGCGCCACGTCATGGGCGGCCTTGCCGGTCATGCGCTGCCCGCCGATGCTGACATGGCCCGCGGTAGGTTGCATCTGACCGCAGATGATGTTGATCAGCGTGGTCTTGCCGGCGCCATTGGGACCGATCAGCCCGGTGACCTGTCCGGACGGAACGGCGAAACTGATGTCGTCGAGCGCCACCAGGCCACCGAAGCGCATGGTGACATTGCTGACCTCGAGCACGCTGCCATCGCTGCGCGACAGGGCCGGAGCCGCGGCAGTTGCCGCGACGTGGGGCAAGACCGGAGATGCTGGCGCACGGCTGAACCACTGGGGACCGATTTCCTGAAGGCCGACGAGGCCGAGCGGACGGCGCCAGATGGTGAGCAGCAGCGCCAGTCCCATGCCAAGCTGTGGCAGGCCGAAGACGCCCGGGAGCGATATGATGCCGAGGTCGAGTCCGGTTTCCGCCTGGCGCAGAATCTGCACGATGGCGGCCAGCAGGATCGCCCCGGCCACCGCGCCTGTGACCGTCAGCATGCCGCCGACGATCAGCATGGCGATCAGGGTGAACATCAGATCGAAGTAGAAGTCCTTGGGGCTGAAGGCGCCGAGGAAATGGCCATAGAGCGCGCCGGCGACCGTGGCCATGGTGATGCTGACAGCCCAGCCGGCATGGCGGACCCGCCGGACATTGACGCCATGGGCCGCCGCGGCCACCTCGTTTTCGCGGCTGGCCCGCAACCTCAATCCAAGTGGGGCTTCGCGCAATAACCGTGCGACGAGAATGAAAACCGCCGCAGCGGCGAACGCGACGTAGACGCTGGTAAGACGCGGCACGCCGTAGAAGGTCTGGCTGCCGCGGGTGATCTCCCGGGCGCCGATCAGCACCACGTGAATGATGATCAGAAAGGCCAGCGTGCCGATTGCCGCCGATCCGGTGGAAAGACGGGCCAGGGGAAATCCGCTCAACACGCCGGCGCAGACGCCGATCAACGCGACCACGACCAGAACCGCCGGAAGCGACAACTCATGGCCCTGTAGCCAGGTCGGAAGATGCGGCAAGGCCGAAGCCTGGATGCCCTTGGCCATGGTGAGCACGCCAGCGGCATAGGCGCCGATGCCCATGAAGGCCGAATGCCCGAAAGACACGATGCCGGAATTTCCGCTGAAAGCCGCGAGGGCGAGGACGCCGGAGATCTGCAGCAGAACCACGGTGGCGATGTTGACGCCATTGTTGCCGAAAGCGAGGGAGACCAGCAGCGCAAGGGCGGCCGTCACGCCGATCAGCATCGCCGCGCTGGTCCATGCCCGTGCAGGAATTCCGGCCCAAAGGGACATTGCACTTCCTTGGCTCAAGAGTAGCGGACCCTACCACGGGAGGCGAAGGGCTTGTCAATAATTGTTTCAGTTTGCCAGAAGGACCGGCAATGTTGTAATGAATTCGACATCACATCGAGCTGATGCCGCGCCGCATGAGAGACCGACCGGAGACATCAAGGGCTGAAGGCGCCCCGGCGAAGCCGCCGCGCACGGTGCGCGACCGGCTCATGGAGCCTGGCCGCAGCTTTTCCAATTCGGAACTCAAGGTCGTGCGTGTCATGCTGGCCAACTATCCCGCAGCGGGCCTCACCACCGTCTCCAAACTGGCGAAACAGGCGGCGGTCAGTGACCCAACCGCGCTTCGGCTCGCGGTGAAACTGGGCTATGACGGCTTTGCCGACATGCAGGACGCCCTTCTCGCCGAGGTGGAGGCGCATATGCGTTCGCCTCTCACACTCGCCGCAGGCGGCGGTACGCGCCCGGCGCCGCGCGCCAAGCCGAACGTCTACCAGAGCTTTCTCGATGAGACCTTGGCTCAATGTAGTGCCGTCGCCAAGGAAACCGCCACGGCAGACTATGAGCGCGCCATCACCTTGCTGACCGACCGCCGGCGCAACATTCTGTGCCGTGGCGGCCGGTTCAGCCGCTTCGTCGCCGGCATCCTGCAACGCTGCCTTCATCATCTGCGCGACGGCACCGCGCTCCTCGACGGCACCGCCGCGGATATCGTCGACGAACTTGCCGCCATTGGCCGCCGGCACGTTCTCGCTGTCTTCGACTACCGGCGCTACCAGACCGACGTGGTCGACTTCGCCCGCCAGGCCAAGGCCCGTGGCTGCGCCATCATACTGTTCACCGACAACTGGCGCTCGCCGATCGCCGCCTTCGCGGACGTCGTGCTGACAGCACCCACGGCAACTGCTTCGCCCTTCGATACGCTGGTCACGCCGCTGATCCAGGTTGAAGCCGTGGTGGCCGGTGCGGCGCATCGGCTCGGCGCCGACTGGCGGGCGCGCGCGGCGTTGCTGGAGGAAGTGCGCGCCGACAACCGCGTTACCGTTGACGACGCCGCCTCTCAGTCAAAGCCAAGACGCAGGGCCCCAGCCGGCCAAAAGCACCAGGAGACGAAATGACCACGAAGACAGACAAGCGAGACGTTCACTATACGGCAGGCGAAACCGCCGTGCTCTTCGTCGACATGCAGAAGATGTTCTGCATCCCTGGCCAGGACCCGCAGCATCCGGAACTGAACGCCGATCACTATTACTTCCGCCGCCTGAAGCAGACGGTCATCCCCAATCAGGTCCGCATTCTCGAAGCGGCACGTGCCAAGGGCGTGCAGGTGATGCATACGATCATCGAAGCCTTGACCGAGGACTGTCGTGACGCCTCGCTCGATCACAAGCTCTCCGACCTCTTGGTGCCGAAGGGACATCCCCTGGCACCCCCCATCGACGAACTGGCGCCGATCCGCAACGAGATCGTTCTGCCCAAGACCTCGTCAGGAGTCTTCAACTCCACCGCCATCGACTATGTGCTGCGCAATCTCGGCATCCGCTATCTGATCGTGGCCGGGGTCGTCACCGATCAATGCGTCGACATGGCGGTGCGCGATGCCGCCGACCGTGGCTATCTTGTCTCGGTTCCGGAGGATGCCTCGGCGACCTACACCCAGGAACGGCACGACAATGCGCTGCGGGCCTACAAGGGCTACTGTTGGATCACCGATACCGACACCGTGGTTGCCCGCATAAATGCCATTTCCGGAGGTGACGCGTGACGGAACCCATCGCCAACCACGAACCGCTGATCAGCTTCGTCACGACGGACTACGCCGGGATCACCCGTGGCCGTTCGATCGCCGCGGCCGGCTACAAGGCCAGGCAGCAGAAGTCCCTCGGCTGGGTGCCGGCCAACATGTCGCTCACGCCCTTCGATCTGATCGCCGATCCCAATCCGTGGGGATCGGCCGGCGACCTGCGGCTGCTGCCCGACGACAATGCCCGCTACCGCTTCGCCATCGAGGGCTCGGTGACCGATCTCGATATCGTGATGAGCGACATTGTAGAGTTGGATGGATCGCCCTGGGCCTGCTGTCCGCGCAGCTTTCTCAAGGCCGCCCTGGCCGACCTGACGCGCGAAGCCGGCGTTTCGCTGGTCTGCACCTTCGAGCATGAATTCCAGATGTTCGACGCCGGCTGGCGCCAGGCCCCGGCCTTTTCGCTCCAGGCCCTGCGCCAGGCCGATCCCTTCGGTCCTGCCTTGATGGCGGCCCTGCGCGATGCCGGCGCCGAGCCCGAGGTCTTCATTGCCGAATATGGCAAGGATCAGTTCGAAATAACCCTGGCGCCGGCGGATGGTCTGGTCGCCGCCGACCGCGCCGTGCTGCTGCGCGAAACCGTGCGGGAACTGTCACGCAATCGCGGCTGGCGCTGTTCCTTCGCGCCAAAAACCGCGGTGGACGGTGTCGGCAACGGGGTCCACATGCATTTCTCGTTTCGCGATGCGAAGGGCCAGCCGGTTACCCACGATCCGTCCCGTCCCGGCGGGGTCTCGAAACTTGCCGGCAGCTTTGTCGCGGGCATCATGAAGCATCTGCCGGCGCTTGTGGCTTTCACCGCACCCAGTCCAATCTCCTATCTTCGCCTGCAGCCGCACCATTGGAGTTCGAGCTACACCTGGTTCGGCGACCGCGACCGCGAGTCGAGCCTGCGGATCTGCCCGGTCAACCGGATCGGCAAGAACGACCCGGCCAAGTCCTTCAACATCGAGTACCGGCCGGCCGATGCCACGGCCTGTCCCCACCTGGCGCTCGGGGTGATGGTGCGGGCCGGACTCGAGGGCATTCGCCGGCAGATGGACGCCCCGTCCCTCTTTTCCGGCGACCCGGCGCTTATTCCAGACGCGGACCGTGAGCGCCTGGGCCTGCGGCGCCTGCCCGGCTCGCTCGGGGAGGCTTTGGAGATCATGCAGGCCGATGCGGTGGTTGCCTCCTGGTTCGAGCCGGTGGCACTCGCGACCTATGTCGGCATGAAGACCATGGAGATGAAGCTCGCGGGTGCGACTGTCGATGAAGCCATGTGCCGCCGCTATGCGGAGATCTATTGATGGACCATCCGGAAGTGCTGCCCGATGTCGTCCGTGTACTGAATGAAGAGGGCGGATCGCCCTTTTTGCTGATTTGCGAGCATGCATCCAGCTTCATTCCGTCGACTTATGGAGGGCTGGGGCTTGATGCGACCGAACTTGGCCGTCACATCGCCTGGGACATCGGGGCGGAGAATGTTGCAAGGCGGCTCTCGCAGAAGCTGGACGCGGCGCTTGTTCTGGCGGGATATTCGCGCCTGCTGATCGATCTCAACCGGCCGCCCGGAAGCCCCGGCGCCATTCCGGCGATCAGTGAGTCGACCGTCATTCCCGGCAATCAGAACCTTGATGCCGCCGCGCGCCAGCAGCGCATCGACCGGTATTTCATGCCATTCCAGTCGCGGGTGGCGAGCTTGCTCGATGCCCGCCAGGCTGCTGGACGCCCGACGGCCGTCGTCGGCATTCACAGCTTCACGCCCGTCTACAAGGGCGTCAGCCGGCCGATGCATGGCGGGATCCTGTTCCGGAAGTCGGTGGACTTCGGCCGGGCGCTGGCCGGGGCGTTGGGTGGCCCCCGCGGCCATGTCGTCGAGAACCAGCCGTATCATATCGAGGATGACGGCGACTACACGGTGCCCGTCCATGGCGAAGCCCGCGGTCTCGATGCACTGCTGATCGAGATGCGCCAGGACCTCGTTGCCGCCGACACCGGCGCAGAGGCCTGGGCCGGTCGGCTGGCCGGCGCCCTGACGGCCTGCGCCACCCGGATCAGCCTGCCCCCGCCACGATGACCCGAATGCCGGAATCGACGAGCATCCGGTGGTTGGCCTCGCTGATCTTGTCGTCGGTGATCAGCGTGCCGATGCGGGTCAGGGGCATGACAGGGTAACGGGCGCGCAATCCGAACTTTCGGCTGTCGGCGAGGACCACGACTTCATCGGCCCGGGTGAGCAACATCTCGGTCTCGCGCACGATCAGGGGATGCGACTCGAACATTCCGGCCTGGGTGATGGCCTGGGCGCCGAGGAAGAATTTCGAGGCGTAGAAATCCGGCGGGGTGGAAGACCGCGCGAAGAGGATGCCGGGTTCGCGGTAGAGATCGCCACCGGCGAGGGTGAGGTGACAGGTGCCCTTCTGCCAGAGGGCCGCCGCCATGGGCATTGAATTGGTGAAGATCCGCACATTGCGCTGGGCGAGGAGGAGGGCGAAGAGATAGCAGGTGCTGCCGCCGTGAATGATGAGCGAGTCGCCGTCGCGCACCAGTCCGGCGGCAGCCTCGGCGATGGCCTTCTTCTCCGCCACGCCCAGCATCTGGTTTTCCTCGAAGGGCCGGGACGACAATTGTTCGAGCCCGCTTCCCGCCTCGGCCGCGGCGATGCCGCCGAACACCTTTCGCACTGCACCCGTGGCATGAAGTTTTGCGATGTCGCGCCGGATCGTTGCGGGTGAGGCCTCGACCACCGTCTGCAGGTCGCGAACCGATGCAAATGGCCTGTCCTTAAGGAGATTCAGCATCAGGCGGTGGCGTTCAGGTTCGTTCATGTCCAGTCTACATGAGCAAAGTCAGTCATTTGTGCGGTGCAAAAATCACAAGACAATCACAAACTAACTCACTTGACGTTTTTTGTTCATCAATGCTTATTATTGCTCATAGCTTGAGCGCTGTAAATGTCGCCGATCGGAGGCGGCCGGACCACCGGCAAGGTCGCTTGACTTGCGCCGGGCAATGGGAGGGGAATTTCGGATGGCCGGAGTAGCGGTCGAACTTCGCGGCGTGTCGAAGGCCTTTGCCGGGGTGAAGGCCCTGAGCGACGTGAGCTTCGATGTGCGTCCCGGCGAAGTCCACGCGCTGCTCGGTGAAAACGGTGCCGGCAAGTCCACACTGATCAAGATCATGGCGGGCTTGCACCAGGCCGACGCCGGCGAACTGCTCATCAATGGAACCGCACGCCACTTTTCCTCTCCGCGTGATGCCCACGCCGCGGGGATCGCCACGGTTCACCAGGAACTGCTCCTCTTTCCCGAACTGACGGTCGCCGAGAACATCTTCCTCGGACAGGCGCCGAGGACGAGTTATGGCATCATCGACTGGACCACGATGCGCGGCCGCGCCCGGCAGTTGCTCGACTCGCTCGACAGCCGGGAACTCGACGTCGACCAGAAGGTGGCGCAACTCTCCGTCGCCAACCGCCAGCGGATCGAGATTGCCCGCGCCCTGGCCCAGGACGCCCGCGTCGTTGTCATGGACGAGCCGACCGCCGCCCTGGCCGAGGCCGACGTGCAGAGGCTGATGGACATTGTTCGCAAGCTGAAGGCGAGCGGCGTATCCATCGTCTATGTCAGCCATCGCATGCCTGAAATCTTCGCCCTGGCCGACCGCGTCACGGTTCTGCGCGACGGCGCCCATGTCGGCACTATGGACATCGCCGAGGTCGACGAGACGCGCCTTGTTGCGATGATGGTCGGCCGCGAGGTCGACAAGCTCTATCCGCCGAAGCTCACCGAAAGCGGCGACGTGCTGCTCGAACTGCGCAACGTGTCCTATCGCAATGTCGTCCACGACATTTCCTTCAACCTGCGGCGCGGCGAAATTCTCGGCTTTGCCGGACTGGTCGGATCGGGCCGCACGGAGACGGCGCTGACCATCTTCGGCATCACCCCAGCGACCGCGGGCGATATCCTGATTGACGGAAAGCCCGCCGTGATTGGCAGTCCCGAGGTGGCCCGCGACCTGGGCATCGCCTATGTGCCCGAGGACCGTGGCTCCCAAGGCCTGATCAGGTCGCAGACCATCGCCGAGAATATCGCACTCGCCATGCTGCGCCGCCTTGTCCGCGGGCTTCTCATTGATACCGGCAGGATCATGGCCGAGGCCCGGGCCGCCATCGGGAAATTCGGCATCCGGGCGCGTGGGCCGGATCAGGTCGTCCGCCAGCTTTCCGGCGGCAACCAGCAGAAGGTGGTGCTCGGCAAATGGCTCGCCACCAACCCCCGCATCCTGATCATGGATGAACCGACGCGCGGCATCGACGTCGGCGCCAAGGCGGAAATTCATGTGCTGATGCGCCAGCTGGCCGCCGAGGGCATGGCCATTCTGATGATTTCCAGCGAGCTTCCGGAAGTGCTTGGCATGAGCGATCGCGTGCTGGTGATGAATGGCGGACGCATCGTGGCCGAACTGGACAAGAGCCAGGCAACCCCGGAAGCGGTGGGCGCCGCGATGACCCGCAGCGCCGCAGCGAGGACGGCGGCATGAGCGCGGAGGCCTCAGCCATGTCTCCCGGACGCAGCAACCTGCAACGCTTCATCAGCGGCTACGGTCAGGAGATCGTCGTGTTCCTGTCGATCGCAGCACTCTTCGTCGTGGTGGGTTTCGTCAACCCGCGGTTTCTCTCCGACAACAACATCAATACGATCTTTGCCGGCAACGCCTATATCGCGGTGGCGGCCATCGGCATGACCATGGTGATCATCTCGGGCCACATCGACGTATCGGTAGGTTCGCTCATCGGTGTCATCGCCACCATCGCAGGCACGCTCGCGGTGTCGGGCTATCCCATCTGGATCGCCTGGCTCGTCCCCATCCTCTTCGGCATGGCTGTCAATGCCGGGGTCGGCGCGCTGGTGGCCTATACCCGCATTCCATCGATTGTGGTGACGCTCGGCATGCTGTCGATCCTCAAGGGCGGGCTGATCAGCGCCACCGGCGGATCGTGGATCAGCGACATGCCGCCAGGCTTCATGATCGCCCAGATGCGCCTCTTCGGCATTCCGTCGTCGGTCTATTTCATGGTCGTGCTGACCATCGCCGCTGCCGTGTTCATGCGCTATACGAATTTTGGCCGGGCGATCTATGCTGTCGGCGGAAATAGTGAGGCAGCGCGGGCCGCGGGCCTCAATCCCGAGCGCACGGTGGTCGGCGTCTTCGCGCTGCATGGCATGTTCGCAGGCATCGCCGGCATTCTCTTCGCCACCCAGCTGCAGGTGATCCAGTCGACCGTGCCGCCCAATCTCGAACTCACCGTCATCACCGCCTCCGTGATCGGTGGCGTCTCCATTCTGGGCGGCACCGGCACGGTCATCGGATCGACGCTTGCCGCCATCCTTTTCGCCTGCATCGGCTCTGCCCTCATCTTCCTCAACGTTTCGGCATACTGGCTGCGCGCGGTGCTTGGCCTGATGATCCTCGCAACGGTCCTCGCCGACATGATCCGCCGCCGGAGGGCCAGATGACGTCGCGCCTTCTTCGCCATGAGACCATTCTCGCCATCCTCACTGCACTGGCGTTGCTCATTCTCGCCATGCTGTCCGACAAGTTCTTCACCGTCGACAACCTGCTGAACCAGGGACGGCTCATGTCGGAAGTGGGTCTCGTGGCGCTCGCCATGACCTTCGTGATTGTCACCGGGGGCATCGATCTCTCGGTTGGCTCGATCCTCGGACTGACGGCCATCCTGTTCGGCATCTACTGGCAATCGCTGGGCCTGCCGATCCCGCTCGCCATGGCCGCGGCCATCGCCAGCGGAACTCTGGCCGGCTTTGGCAACGGCCTCATCATCACCCGCTTCAGCGTGCCGCCATTGATCGCCACGCTTGCGACACTGGCGCTCTACCGCGGCCTGGCCGAGGGCATCAGCCAGGCCCGGTCTGTGCGCGGTTATCCCGAATGGTTCTTCTTCTTCGGCCAGGGCGAGGTGCTTGGGGTTCCCTTCCAGCTTTGGCTGCTCGGGGCCGCCACCATCGTCGCCGCGATCATTCTCGGCATGACCCCCTTCGGCCGGGCAACCTATGCCATTGGCGCCAATGAGACGGCGGCGCGCTTTTCGGGCATCCGGGTCAATGCCACCAAGCTGTGGATCTACACGGCGGCGGGGTTTCTTTCTGCGGTCGCGGCGATCGTCTTCGTGTCGCGCGTGACCACCACCCGGTCGGACATGGGAACCGGCCTCGAACTGGATGTCATCACCGGCGTGGTGCTGGGCGGCACAAGCATCTTCGGCGGCAAGGGAACCATTGTCGGAACGGCACTGGGCCTGATCCTGATCCAGGCCCTGAAGAACGGATTGGCGCTGTCGGGCGTCAAGGGCGACGGTACGATCGTGGTGATCGGCGTGGTGCTGATCGCCGCTATTCTCATGGGCGCAATTTTCGACAGAAACAGAGGCGGCTGAGTCTGGGAGGACCTGTCCCGGCCATCCGCCTGCTGGCCCGGACATAGCAAGGAGCGACTGAAATGAAGAAATTGACAATGGGCGTCATCGTCAGCCTCGGTCTGATGACCGGCTCGGCCTTTGCCGCCTCGGCCTGGACTGGCGGCGATGACCTGCCGACCAACCCGCTCGCCTGCGACGGCACACCCGGAGCGGCCGTGGCCAAACCCTATGACGGCGGCTCGCCGACCAGTGCCCCCGACCGCGCCGGCAAGAAGATCACCGTGGTGGACATTCCGAAGCTGATCGGCATCGGCTACTTCAACGCCACGTCCAAGGGCATCGCCGACGCGGCCACCGAACTCGGCAATGTCGACGCCAAGACTGACGGACCGACAAAAGCCAATATCGATGAGCAGATCACCTTCATCGACAACTACATCACCAGTGGCGTCGACGGCATTCTCTTTGCCGCCAACGACCCGGTGGCCATTGCGCCGGTGTTGAAGAAGGCGCTGGACAAGGGCATCAATGTGGTGGGCTACGACGCGAACTCGCAGCCCGACGCGCGGCAGTGGTTCGTGAACCAGGCCGAATTCAACGGCATCGCCAAGTCGCTGGTCGACAACATGGCGGCTGAAATCGGCGAGGATGGCGCCTTCGCCATCGTCACCTCCACGTTCACCACGCCCAACCAGGCGCGCTGGATCGCCGAAATGGCGGCCTATGCCGCGTCCTGCCATCCCAACATGAAGTGGCTGGAAACCGTCGAAGCCCAGGAAGACAACAACCTGTCCTTCAACCAGGCCTCCACGCTCATCAACAAGTATGGCGATGAACTCAAGGGCATCTTCGGCATGACCTCGGTGGCAACCCCGGCATCCGCGGAAGCCGTGACTCAGGCCAGCCAGTGCGGCAAGATCGCCGTCGTAGGCCTCGCCACCCCCAATGCCATGAAGCCCTATGTGAAGGCCGATTGCGTGAAGTCGGTTGTTCTGTGGAATCCGGTCGACCTCGGCTACGCGGCGATGCAGGTTCTGCGGGCCGTGGCCGACGGCACGCTGCAGGCTGGCGCCACCTCGGTGAAGGCCGGCAAGCTCGGCGAGCTCCAGGTCATCAATGGTTCGGAGATCCTGCTTGGCGCGCCCTATGTCTTCAACAAGGACAACATCGACCAGTTCGACTTCTGATCTTTCCCAACCCGGCGCGTCAGCCCTCAGGGCTGGCGCGCCACCTACGACAGCAGTGTGAGAGTGACATGACCAATTCCGTGACCGTTCCGTCCCTGTGGGATGATGCCAAGGCTGCCGCCCTCGATGAGCCGGGGCTGCTCCTCTATCGTTCCAACCTGCTGGGCGCGGACTTGCGCATCACCAATTTCGGCGGCGGCAATACCTCGGCCAAGGTCGTGATGAAGGATCCGCTGACCGGACAGGATGCCACGGTACTCTGGGTCAAGGGCTCCGGTGGCGATATCGGGTCAATGAAGCTCGACGGATTCGCGACGCTCTACATGGATCGGCTCGAGTCCCTCAAGGGTCTCTACAACAGCCTCGACCAGGAGGACGCGATGGTGCATGCGCTCAACCATTGCATCTTCGACCTCAATCCGCGTGCGCCTTCGATCGACACCTGTCTGCATGGCTATGTGCCTTATGCGCATGTCGACCACGTTCATTCCGATGCGGTCATCGCCATCGCCGCATCGCAGGACTCCGAGCGGCTGACCAGGGAAATCTTCGGTGAGGAGATGGGCTATCTGCCATGGCAGCGTCCCGGCATCGACCTCGGAATCAAGCTTGGCGAGATGGCCAAGGCCAATCCCCATTTCGTCGGCGTCGTGCTCGGCAGCCACGGTCTGTTCACCTGGGGCCGCAGCTCGCGGGAATGCTACGACACGACGCTGCGCATCATCAACAAGACCGCGGTGTGGTTGGAAGGCAACCGCCAGAAGCCGGCCTTCAAGGGTGAAAAGGTGCCGTCGCTGTCCGATGGCGATCGCCGTGCCGTGGCGCTGCGCATGATGCCCGAGATTCGCGGACGCATCTCGAAGCACGAGTACAAGGTCGGACATTTCGTCGATTCGCCCGAAGTCCTGGAGTTCGTGAACTCGAACGCGCTTGAGGCCCTCGCGCCACTCGGCACGTCCTGCCCCGATCATTTCCTGCGTACCAAGATCAGGCCGCTGATCGTGCCGCACGATGCCGATGGCGCCGCACTCGACCGGCTTATCGAGGATTACCGCGCCGGCTACGCCGCCTATTACGAGCGCTGCAAGCATCCGGATTCGCCGGCCATCCGCGATCCGAACGCGGTGATCTACCTCGTTCCGCGCGTCGGCATGCTGTCCTTCGCCAAGGACAAGGCGACAGCGCGCATCGCCTCGGAATTCTACGTGAATGCCATCAATGTCATGCGCGGCGCGTCGGGTGTTTCGGCCTATGTCGGACTGCCCGAACAGGAGGCTTTCAACATCGAGTACTGGTTGCTTGAAGAGGCCAAGCTCGCCCGGATGCCGAAGCCGCGCTCGCTCCAGGGTCGAATTGCCCTGGTGACCGGTGGCGCCAATGGCATCGGCGCCGCCATTGCCCGGAAGCTCCTCGCCGAGGGCGCCTGCGTGACGCTGGCAGATATCGATGAGCGCGCACTCGAGGAAACTTCGGCGCAATTCGCCAAGGCCCATGGCAAGGACAATGTGCTTGCCGTCCGGATGGACGTCACCAGCGAAGACGCCATCGTGAAGGGCTTCGAGGATACGGTGGCGCGCTTCGGCGGCGTCGACATCATCGTAAACAACGCCGGCATCGCCATTCCCGCTCCCTTCGAGGACACGACCATCGAGATCTGGAACAAGCAGATGGCGATCCTCGGCACCGGCTATTTCCTCGTCGGCCGTGAGGGCTACCGGATCATGAAGCGCCAGGCGCTGGGCGGATCGATCATCATCATCGCGTCAAAGAACGGCATGGTGGCTTCGCCCGGCACATCGGCTTACGGCGCCTTCAAGGCCGCCGAAATCCATCTGGGCCGCGTCATGGCGGCCGAAGGCGCTCCACACGGTATCCGCGTCAATACCGTGAACCCCGACGCCGTGTTGCGGGGTTCGAAGCTCATGTCGGGCGACTTCCGCATGAGCCGCGCGGAATCGCTCAAGATCAGGCCGGATGAACTCGAGGAACACTACCGCAAGCGCTCCTTGCTGCAGCGTTCGGTGTTTCCCGAGGATATCGCCGAGGCGGTCTATTTCTTTGCCTCCGATGCATCCTTCAAGTCGACAGGCAATATCCTGAACGTCGACGCAGGCCACATCGCATCGTTCACGAGGTGATGTCATGAGCTTCGCGATCACCGCCGATATCATCGGGAGCGAGAATGCGAGACGGAACGACGCACTGGCCGAAGACTATGATGCGCTTGGCCGTCAGTTAGCGAGGCGGGGCATCTCCATCGAGGCGATGACCGAGCGCGCCATGGCCTTCGCGGTGGCCGTGCCAACCTGGGGCGTGGGCACGGGAGGCACACGATTTGCGCGCTTTCCCGGACCGGGCGAGCCACGGCACATCCATGACAAGCTGGAAGATTGCGGGGTCATCAACCAGTTGACGCGCGTCACCCCCAATGTCTCACCGCATTTCCCGTGGGACAAGGTGGCCGACTACAACGCGCTGCGGCAGGAAGCGGCCTCCCATGCGCTGGGTTTCGACGCGGTGAACTCCAACACATTCCAGGACCAGAAGGATCAGCGCCTGTCCTACAAGTTCGGCTCACTCACCCATGCCGACGGTGGCACCCGCCGGCAGGCGGTGGAACACAATCTCGAATGCATCGAGATCGGCCAAAAACTCGGCTCGACGGCGCTCACCGTGTGGATCGCCGATGGTTCCAACTTCCCGGGCCAGTCCAACCTCAACGCCGCCTTCGACCGCTACATCGCGTCGCTGCAGGTGATTTACGATGCCCTGCCGAAGAACTGGCTGGTGTTCCTCGAGCACAAGCTCTACGAGCCGGCCTTCTACTCGACGGTTATTTCCGACTGGGGCTCAAACCTCATGGCGGCGCTGGAACTTGGGCCCAAGGCCAGATGTCTCGTCGATCTCGGCCACCACGCGCCGAACACCAATATCGAGCAGATCGTTGCCCGGCTGATCCGCGCCAAGCGGCTCGCGGGCTTCCATTTCAACGATTCCAAATATGGTGATGACGACCTCGACTCCGGTGCGATCGATCCCTTCCGGCTGTTCCTGGTGTTCAATGAACTGGTCGATGCCGAACTGCGCAAGGCGGAAGGCTTCGCGCCAGCCTACATGATCGACCAGTCGCACAACGTGACCGATCCAATCGAAAGCCTCATGTCGTCGGCGGTCGAAATCCAGCGCGCCTTCATCCAGGCTGCGCTCATCGATCGTGCGGCTCTCACCGCGGCCCAGGATGAAAACGACGTGATGCTGGGGCACAGGCTGGTGAAGCAGGCCTTCATCACCGATGTCTCCCCCATCCTGGCCGAGGCTCGGCGCCGCAAGGGTGGCGCCGTGGACCCGATCGCCGTCTACCGGGCAAGCGGCTATCGGGCTGCCAAGACCGCTGAGCGCCCGCCAGTGGAAGGAACCGCCGCGGGCATCGTGTGATCGAGGCCGATCAGCGCCGTCCGGCGCCGCTCACCTGGCTCATCTCGGTCTTCTCGTGCATCGCCAGGACATTGCCCGCGAGATAAAGCGATCCGCAGATCAGGATACGGGGGGCGGGACGAACCATTCCGGCCTGTTCCAACGCGCTCTCCAGGTCAACCGCGGTCTCTGCCGACAGACCCTGGGCGCGGGCCGCCTGGGCCAGGACCTCGGCCGGCACGGCGTTCTCCTCGCCGGGAATTGTCAGCGCCACGACCCGGTTGGTGATCCCGGCGAAGCTTGCGATGAAATGGCCGATGTCCTTGGTATTGAGCATGCCCCAGACCAGTACCAGCGGTCTGGAGTGCCGGTCATTGAGGTCCGAGAAGGCTTGCGCCAGAACCCGCGCCGCCGAGGCATTGTGTCCGCCGTCGAGCCAGAGCTCGGCATCGCCCGGCACATGGTCCCACAAGGCGCCAGGCCCCAGGCGCTGCATGCGGGCCGGCCAAGATGCGGTTTTCACTCCCTCCGCCATGTGCGCTTCGCCGATGCGCGGGTCATCCAGCAGGCGAAGCGCGGCAATGGCGTTTCCGGCATTGTCGATCTGGTGGCGGCCCTTCAACTGCGGCATCGGCAGGTCGAGGAGACCGGTCTCGTCCTGGAACACCAGCCGTCCATGCTGCTCGAAGGCCTGCCAGTCCTGGTTGGCGATGGCCAGCGGGCAGCGCAACCGATCCGCGACCCGCTCGATCTCGTCCCTGGCCTCGTCGGGCTGCACGCCGATCACCGCCGCAACGTCGCGCTTCAGGATGCCCGCCTTCTCATGGGCGATCTGCGTCAGGCTCTCGCCCAGATACTGCTGATGGTCGTAGTCGACGGTGGTGATGATCGACAGCGCGGGCCTATCGATCACATTGGTCGCGTCGAGGCGGCCGCCCAGGCCCACTTCGAGCAACAGATAGTCGGCCGGCGTCCGGCTGAAGGCGAGGAAAGCCGCCGCCGTGGTGATCTCGAAGAAGGTGATGGGCTCGCCGCCATTGGCGATCTCGCACTCCTCCAGGAGTGCCGCTAGATCGGGCTCCGCAATGAGATCGCCGGCCACCCGCACACGTTCGTGAAAGCGCACCAGATGCGGCGACGTATAGGCGTGAACGCGGAGCCCGGCGGCCTCCATGACATGGCGCAGGAAGGCCAGGGTGGAGCCCTTGCCGTTGGTGCCGGCCACATGGATGACTGGCGGCAATTGACGTTCCGGATTGCCGAGCCGCGCCAGGATGCGATGCATGCGATCGAGGCTCAGATCGATGATCTTGGGATGCAGCGTCAGGAGCCGCGTCAGGATCGCGTCGCTCAGCGCCAAGATCAGCCTTCGATCGTTACCAGCGCCGTCGACGGCAGGTCGCGTTCCGGCACTTTCATCAGGATACGGACGATGCGCGACAACGTCTCGCGCATCTGATGCCGATGCACGACCATGTCGACCATACCATGTTCCTGAAGGTATTCGGCGCGCTGAAAACCGGGCGGCAGCTTCTCGCGAATTGTCTGCTCGATGACCCGTTGCCCGGCGAAGCCGATCAGGGCGCCAGGCTCGGAGATGTGGATGTCGCCGAGCATCGCATAGGAAGCCGTCACACCACCCGTCGTCGGATGGGTCAGCACCACGATATAGGGCAGACGGGCCTCGCGGAGTTCCTGCACCGCGACGGTGGTGCGCGGNNGCGGCATCTGCATGAGCGAGAGAACGCCCTCCTGCATCCGCGCGCCGCCCGAAGAGATGAAGAAGATGAAGGGCGTCTTGCGGGCTGCGGCGGCCCGCATCGCGGTCACGATCGCTTCGCCGGCCGCCATACCCAGCGACCCGCCCATGAAGGCGAAGTCCTGTACCGCGATGGTGACCGGTGTACCGCCCAGACTGCCGTGGCCGGCCTGGATGCAGTCGTCGGCGTTGGTCTTGGCGCGCGCTTCCTTGATCCGGTCGGCGTATTTGCGCTCATCGCGGAATTTCAGGGGATCGGCGGCGACTTGCGGCATGGTGATCTTGTCGAATGCGCCATCATCGCACATCGCCTTGAGCCGGTCCTGCGGCGGCATGCGCATGTGATAGTTCGACTGCGGCATCACATACTGGTTGGCTTCCAGATCCTTGTAGAAGACCATCTGGCCCGAATCCGGATCCTTCACCCACATGTTTTCCGGCACCTCGCGCTTGTCGGTGCCGAGGATCGATCGGATTTTCGGGCGAACGAAATTCTTGATCCAGTTCACGGTACTCTAACTCCTGACGCCGCGCGCGATCTCCGCAACGAGTGCATGCACGGCCTTTGCCGTCTTAGAGGTAGGCTTTCCGGCTTTTGTGAGGCTCGCCGCAATGGCGCTCACCAGGGCGGAGCCAACCACGACGCCATCGGCGTCCCTGGCAATGGCGCGGGCCTGCTCGGCCGACTTCACGCCGAAGCCGACACAGATCGGCAAGCCGGTATGCTTGCGCAGCCGGTTGACATTTGCCTTCACGTTCTTGAGGTCCGGGGCCTTGGTGCCGGTGATGCCGAGCACCGAGACATAGTAGACGAATCCCGAGGTATTGCGGAACACCGTGGGCGCACGGGCGTCGTCAGTGGTTGGCGTTGCCAGACGGATGAAGTTCATGCCCGCGGCGAGCGCAGGCAGGCAGAACTCGTGATCCTCTTCCGGCGGCAGGTCGACCACGATGAAGCCATCGACACCGGCGGCCTTCGCGTCCTTCAGGAATTTGTCGACGCCATAGACATAGATGGGATTGTAGTAGCCCATGAGGACGATCGGGGTATCCTGATCGTCCTTGCGAAACTCCCGCACCATCCGGAGCGTCTTCTTCATCGTCTGGCCGGCCTGAAGGGCCCGCAGGCCCGCGGCCTGGATCGCCGGGCCGTCGGCCATGGGGTCGGTGAAGGGCATGCCGAACTCGATCACGTCGGCGCCGGCCTTCGGCAGTCCCTTGATGATCTTCAACGAGGTTTCATAGTCGGGATCGCCGGCGGTGAGAAAGGTGACGAGGGCGGCGCGGCCTTCTTCCTTCAGGGCGGCAAAGCGGCGGTCGATGCGGGTGGTCACAATTGCACTCCGAGAATGTCGGCGACGGTGAAGATGTCCTTGTC
>JAGRLX010000077.1 GCA_020441605.1 Alphaproteobacteria bacterium | reverse complement strand
ACGTCAATCGCGGGCGCTACCTCAAGGTCGAGGCCATCATGGAGACGGCCTTGCCACAGGGCAGCGCAACACTCCCGAGGCTAAGAGCCGGAATGACCTTGGAAGCCACAGCCCTGGAGCTGACCAACTCGGCTTTCGATTCGGGTCTGGTCGTCGATACCAGCGGAACGCCGATTGGAGCGGTTTCCCTTCGCAGGATCACGGCGGCGCTATCCTCATCTGCCGAAGAAGGATCGGCAGCTTAGAACGTATGGGCTCGGCAGGGCCAAATCACAAAGGGTGAAAGATGAGCAGATTTGTTGGAAAGACCGCACTAGTGACGGGTGCCGCGGGCGGCATAGGTTTGGCCATCGTGCGGATGTTGCGGGCCGAGGGTGCACGCGTCGCCGCCGCCGACCGCGATGTTTCGAATGTCGATGCCGATGTCCGGCTGCCCGGCAACTTGCTTGAGGGGGCTTACTGCGACAGCCTGCCGAAGGCGGCTGCGGATGCGTTGGGCCGTCTCGACATCATCTGCAACAACGCCGGCGTCATCACGCGGGGCGATGTCGTCAACACCTCCGATGCCGACTGGGATGTGTCGGTCGGCGTCAACATCAATGCGCCGTTCCGCATCTGCCGTGCCGCGATTCCGATCATGGCGGCGCAGGGTGGTGGCATCATTATCAATACGGCATCGTGCTGGGGGCTTCGCCCCGGGCCGAACCACGCCGTCTATTGCATGACCAAGGCGGCAATTGCGTCCCTCACCCAGTGCATGGGCGTGGACCATGCGCACCAGAACATCCGCATCAACGCAGTTTGCCCCAACGAGGTGAACACGCCGATGCTGCGCACGGGTTTTGCCAAGCGCGGCTTCGATCCCGACAATGCGATTGCGCAGCTCAACAAGACGGTGCCGCTGGGCCGCATCGCCGAGCCCGAGGATATTGCCGACGTGGTGCTGTTTCTCGCCTCGGACGCCGCGCGTTACATGTGCGGCTCGCTGGTCGAGATCAACGGCGGCAAGGCCGTGGCATGACCCGCTTTGCCGGGAAGGTGGCGCTGGTCACCGGTGGGCGCAGTGGCATCGGCCAGGCTATTGCGCGTCGGCTGAGGGAGGAGGGTGCCCGCGTCTTCACCGCACAGCGTGGCGCAGATGCCGAGTTTGAAGGTATCGAGTGCGATCTGTCAGACGTGATGGCCGCTCAACAGACGACTGATGCCGTCGTGAGCCGGGCAGGGCGGCTCGATGTGCTGGTCAACAATGCGGGCATCATGCAGGAGGCGCGCGTCGAGGACATGTCGCTCGCCGATTGGGAGCGTACCTTGCGGGTCAATCTCACAGCACCCTTTCTGCTGATCAAGGCGGCGCTGCGGCATCTGCGAAAGGTGAGGGGTGCGGTCGTCAACATCGGTTCCATCGAGGGGCTCGGCTCAAATCCGACTCATGCCGCCTATTGCGCCTCCAAGGCGGGCCTCCACGGGCTAACACGCGCTGTGGCGGTCGACCACGGCGCCGAAGGAATTCGCTGCAATGCGGTGGCTCCGGGCTGGATCGATACGGACCTCAACGTCGACTACATCGAAAACATGCCGGACCCGGTGAACTTCCGGAAAAAGCTCGGCACCATCCACCCGATCGGCCGCACGGGACGCCCGGATGAGGTCGCCGCGTTGGTGGCGTGGCTGGCTTCAGACGAAGCGTCGTTCGTCACCGGCCAGGTCTGGACCATCGATGGCGGCCGCATGACGAAACTCAGCCTGCCGATGTGAAGGATCGAGCAGTGGCCCAGGATGGCAGTCTCAAGACCGCGATCGTGACCGGCGCGAGCCAGGGCATCGGCAAGTCCATTGCCCTGGCGCTGCTGAAGGAAGACTGCCGGGTGATTGCTGGGCCGTTCGTCGGAGAAGCTTGAGACGCTGAGGCAGGCGGCACCGGAGGCCGGCGAGCGCCTGGTCTGCGAGTTGCTCGACATCAAGGATGGCATGGCATTCGAAGCCCGCCTTGACATGTGGACTTCACGATGGGGGCGAATCTCCTATCTGGTCAATGCGGCGGGGTTTCTTCAGCCCGGTGGATTGCTGACCACCTCGCGGCAGAGCATCCGCGATGTGGTGGAGACCAATCTTCTGTCTAACCTCGAGGTGAGCCTTGCCGTGGGGCGGCACACGGCGTCGGAACGCGCCGGGAGCATCGTCACCATCGGATCGAATTCCGTGACAACGGCGCGCATGGGTCTTGGCGCCTACCCCGCCTCCAAGGCTGGGATCATTCACGCGATGAAGTGCCTGGGGCTCGAGCTTGCTGAACACGGAGTTCGCTGCAACATCGTGTCGCCGGGCTCGACCATCACCGAGATGCAGCAGCGCTTCCAGTCGACCACCGGATCGCGCGATGCGGTGCTCCATGGCGATCCGAAGCAGTTTCGTCTTGGCATTCCTCTTCGGAAGATGGCGGAGCCGCAGGATGCCTGCGATGTCGTGCTGTTTCTCCTGTCGGACCGGGCAGGCCACATCACGATGGAAAACACCGTGCTCGATGGAGGAGCGTCGCTGGGGGCGCGGTAAGAGGACTGCTCGCCTGTCAGGCGGGGCTTCTCGGGCTCGTCGCCTTTTGGAAGTCCGCCTCAAGGCCCTTGTGAACCGCCGCATCAACGCGTGCGGCGCGCATGCTGTTAATCGCTGCTGCGAATCTGGTCACGCAGTCGCGGAGGCTCGGCTATGTCAGCGCCGCGACGGCTGGTTCGCTCTCCAGGCACTATTCGGCGACGGCGCAGTTCACCATTGGCGCAACGGGCGGCATTGGTGGATTCTTCTATGTCTGCCGCTTCGTGGTGTCGGACGCTGCCGCGGTTTCGGGTGCCCGCATGTTCGTGGGGTTGCGCAATGCAGTAGCCGCTCCGACCAACGTCGAACCCTCGAGCGGCCAGACCAACATGGTGGGCGTCGCCCAGATCTCGACCTCGAACAACCTTCAGATCGTCGATGGTGGCTCGGCGGCGCAGACGGCAATCGATTTGGGTGCGAGCTTCCCGGCCAACTCGCTCTCCGCCGATCCCTATGAACTGGCCCTGTTCGCGCCGCCCGACACCCAGGTGATCTACTATCAGGTCACCCGCGTGAACACGGGCGATGTCGCGTCCGGCACCCTCAGCGGGGCGGTCGGCACTGTCATCCCCGCAGCGACCACCTTCCTCGCTCATAGTGCATGGCGCTGCAACAATGCCACCGCCCTTGCGGTCGGTATCGACGTGGTGTCGGTCTACATCGAAACGGATAACTGAGCCATGACCGAAGACGAAATCCGCGACATTGCCCGTACCGCGGCGCGCGAGGCCGTGCATGAGCTGATGATCAGCCTCGGGGCCGACGTCTCGAATCCGGCCGCCAAGATCGAGATGCAGAAGGATTTCCAGAGTTTACGCGAATGGCGGCAATCGATGCAGGCGGTTCGCCGGCACAGATTGCTGACCGCTGTCGGCATCATCGTCGTGGGCGTGTTCGGCCTCATCTACATGAAATTCGGGCCACGTCCTTAACCGCGGTCATCAATCCATCCCGTTCAACCAGGCCCGCGCTCCGCGCGGGCTGTTTCATTGAGGAGAACCCTATGACCACACTCGACAGGTCGAGCGCCGCGCGCCTCGCCAAAGCCCATCCCTTGCTCCGCAAACTCTTCGCTGAAGTGGCAAAGCGCGCCGACATCGTTGTCCTCGACTCCCAGCGCGGGCGTGCCGCCCAGGAACTGGCCTATCGCACCAGGCGAAGCAAGGCGCGCTTCGGTCAGTCCGCGCACAACTGGACGCCGGCCATCGCCCTCGATGTCTGCCCGAAGCCTATCGACTGGAAGAACACCAAGCCCTTTGTGAAGCTGGCGAAGGAGATCGTCCTGCCGCTGGCCAAGGAGATGAAAATCCCGGTCCGCTGGGGTGGGGACTGGGACATGGACGGCGGGACCGAGGACGAGAAGTTCGTCGACATGCCGCACTACGAGCTCACGCCCTGGCGGAGTTTCGCCAGGGACGCGACGCTCTTCGAAGGCTGACATTTCCGCCGCCCGGGCGGTTCCCGGGCCATTCCCAAAGGAGAATCCAATGTACGACGTGAAGTCCTTCTTCGCCTCCAAGACCATCTGGGGCGGTTTCATCGCCCTCATTGCCAGTGCCGCTGCCATCTGGGGCTATTCGATCACGCCCGCCGACCAGGCACAGATCGTCGAGCTCATCACCGGAATCGGCGGCATCATCGGCGGCGTGCTTGCCATTTATGGCCGTATCGTCGCCACCAAGAAAATCGCATGAGTTGGCTTTCGGCCCTGGCGGCACTCGCGAAGGTCCTCGCCGCCGTCCTGGACACGGCGCGCGATGCTCAAATGCGCGGGGTGCTGGCCGGGCCGAAGCTATTGCCGAGGCTTCAACCAATGCACTTGATCTCATCCGCAAGGCACGCGATGCGCGCCGTGTTGCCGCTGACGCTGCTTCTGACCCTTCAAGGCTGCGCGACGACGACGGGTCGAGGGGAAGTGGTCCCCCATGTCCCATTATCTATCACAGCGCTGAATTTTCTAGGCTACTGCTGTCGCCGAAGTCTTCCTAAAACATGCGGACGGAATTCGACCTGCTTGAAGGATCGGTTGTGCAACCGGGCCGCAACTATCAGAATTGCTTCGTGGATCATGCGCAATGCAAGAGAACCTCAAGACCGCAATTGTCACTGGTGCGACGCAAGGTATCGGAAGAGCGATCGCGAGTGCGCTGCTTCGGCGAGGCTGCAGGGTGATCGCGATCGGACGCTCGGCGGACAAGATGGCCACGCTGGCGCAAGTGGAATCCAGCGCAGGCGATCTCCTGGTCTGCGAAGCCTTGGATATTGCAGATACTGATACCTTCGCCAAGCGGTTGCACGACTGGATCGCGCGATTCGGCAGGATATCCTATTTGGTCAATGCCGCCGGTATTTTGGTGCCGGGCCGCCTTCTTGATGCTTCAAGTGCGAGCATCCGGAGCGTTGTGGAGACCAATTTTCTCTCGACATTGGAAGTCACGCTTGCCGTCGCTCGCCATATGGCAACCGAGCGTGCCGGCAGCATTGTCACCATCGGTTCGATTGCGGCAACCACTGCTCGCATGGGGGTGGGTTCCTACCCGGCATCCAAAGCTGCCATCACACATGCAATGAAATGTCTGGGCCTCGAACTCGCGGAATATGGCGTTCGCTGCAACATCGTTTCGCCCGGTTCGACAAACACCGAGATGCAACGCCTTTTTCAGTCCACGGCAGGGTCACGGGACGGCGTGCTCAATGGCGATCCGAAACAGTTCCGGGTTGGAATTCCGCTCCGCCGGCTGGCCGAGCCTGAAGACATCTGCGAGCTTGTTTTGTTCCTGCTATCGGACGGGTCCCGTCATATCACGATGGAGAACATCATTGTGGATGGCGGCGCCACGCTGGGCGCACGCTGAGGTTATCGCCGCAGAGTTGAGGATGCCAGCATTTTGATAGACTGGCTCTATCAATAAAGAATCCAATCGATATTGCCCCTCCCATGGAGGTGGTGCAACTTGACAGCCGCCAGAAGCCCCGAAAAGCGGGGAAAAAGCATGATGTTCGGTTACTTTCCAATGGCTTCGCCACTTTCGGCATGAGCGTGGGAAGGTCGTCTGATCAACAATGAGACTGCGTCTCGAATGGAGGAAACCCGATGAAGAAGTACTTGCTTTCTGCTGTCGCAGCCGCAGCGCTCATGAGCGGCGGCAACGCCTATGCTGCTTGCGGCGATATTTCGATGGCGGTGTTCAGCTGGCAGTCGGCGGAAGCACATGCTTTTGTCGACAAGTTCATTTTGACCCATGGCTATGGCTGCAACGTGACGACGGTGGCCGGTGACACGGTGCCGACGATCGCATCTATGGTGGAGAAGGGCCAGCCTGACCTCGTCTCGGAAGGCAATCCTGGCGCGATGGGCGCAACCTATGAGAAGGGTGCGGCAGAAGGCCGGGTTGGAATCATCGGCAATGCCATCACCGAAGGTTCTGAGTCGGGTTGGTATATTCCGCAATATGTCGCTGACGCGAATCCCGATATCAAGACGGTTGAAGATGCAGTCAAGCATCCGGAACTGTTCCCGGCACCGGAAGATGCCTCGAAGGGTGGCGTCATTCAGGGTCCGCAGGGTTGGGGCGACACGGTGGTAACCGCCCAGCTCTACAAGGCGCTGGACCTCGACAACAAGGGCTTCATGCTGGTGCCGTCGGGCTCGGCGGCAGCGCTCGATGGCGCCATCACCAAAGCCTATGAACAGAAGAAGGGGTACATTGCCGCTTATTGGGCACCCACGTCGCTGCTCGCAAAGTATCCGATGCGGAGGCTCACCATGGCCCATGATGCGGCCGAGTGGGGCCGCTGCACCACGGTCCAGGATTGCCCGGATCCAAAGCCGAACTACTGGCAGGCTTCGCCCGAAGTGACGATTGCGACAAAGGCCTTCATGGATCGCTCCGACATTCCCGAGGTGAAGGAATATTTGAAAAAGCATGAATGGACCCAGGCCGAAGTGGGCAAGCTCATGGTGTGGATGACCGAAAATCAGGCGAACGGCGAAGATGCCGCCAAGTGGTTCATCCAGAACATGCCGGACGTGTGGACCAAGTGGGTCCCGGCAGATGTCGCGGAGAAGGTCAAAGCCGCCGCCATGTAAGGCCGGTAAGTGACTCCCCGAGGCTTCGGGAATCCCGAAGCCTCTCCCTTTGCGGGCCGGTATGGCGGCATCATGTGCATTTCCGCCCGAACTCCCTTGAGAGCGGAAAGCAGAAAATGCTCGCCAAACCGCCCGCATTTATCTTTGATGACGTGCAGAGCGGCGCACATACAGAGGGGGCAGTGTGGCATGGACTGGCTGTTCAAGTTCCCGCAACTCGATTCTGATTTTCTATTGGGGCTGAAGCGCGGCATTGACGGGTCGTTGCGGGCGCTGACGCGGAGCTATGGCCAGTCGATCGAGAATTTCTTCTATCCGCTGCAGCAGGTGCTGATCTTCTTCG
>JAGRLX010000426.1 GCA_020441605.1 Alphaproteobacteria bacterium | reverse complement strand
GTGTCGAAACCACGGGCGGTCGGCTATCCGTGGATATACTGACTTCACTATCCATCAACGATGATGGGGTGGTCAACTGGACGCTACAGATCTTGGATGAGAATTCCATCATGCACAAATGGATTCGTGTCTACGATTCGAAGACTGGGCTAATTCAAGAAATAGACTTGCCGGGCTGTCAATGTCTCACCCGCGTAGATCAATGACAAGAGGCAGATCCTTATCGGAAGTGTCCGGCAATATCTCACCTCGACGGGTGATCCAGAACTGTTCGAACTTCAGTTCACGCTGAACGGTTTCGCTACCGCTACGCTGAACGATTTCCGGCAGGTCGCCGCCGTGAGAACGACCTATGGAATCGAGGTGCGGGCGGACGGGCAGCAGGTCGTCCAGGCCGGCGGCAAGGTCGAACGATACGAGATCCTGAACGTCGCATCGGGGGGCGGGCCGCGGATGGTCTATGGCGCGTCATACGACGATCTGGGGCAGGCGGTGTTCATGGCCACGGTCTGCAAGGACGTCAGTTCGCAGGTCACCGTCGTGGGGGTCGAACCGGCGGGCCTTAGTGCCGAGGATGCGCTCGATCCGGTTGCCGCTGAAGAGCGGGGGATGGCGATCTGGCGCTGGCGATCATCAAGAACCTTCTGGGCTGGACGGTTCTGATCCATGTCGCGCTCGGCGATGCCGGAGCCTACACGCTGGAACAGGCGGTCGGCGCGCCCGCCTTTGTAGCGCTGACGCTGGTCGAGAACGCGGCGGGGCCGGTGAAGGTGAGCTTTCTGCGCGACGGAGATACCGTCAACCGGACCTTGGACACGGGCGACTGACTGCGCTTTCAGGTGAGCGACGACGTGCATTCGTTCAAGTTGCTGGGGGTGAATGATGGCGAGGTGATTGCGCTCGAATTCGCCTCGACCGGGTGGGTCGGGACGCTGGAGGTGGATGCGCACAAAGGTCTGGCCGGGTTCAACGGCAGGGACGATCTGGCGGGCTTTGGCGGCGACGACGCCTCGAATGGCGGCATCGGCGCCGGCATTCTCGCAGGGGACCGGGGCCGGGATATCATGACGGGCGGCACCGGTGCGGATGTCGTCAAATTCTCCGGTCGGTTCGACGTCGATACCATCACCGATTTCAACGTGGCGGCGGATGTGCTGGATTCCGACGCCGGATCGGCCGAGGCGCAGAGTGTGGAAGCGTTCCTTGCTTCGTGCGGGCAGCGCGGTAACAGCGTTCGCTACGAGGCGCTGGACGACGGCAAAAATGTGATCATTCTGGAGAATGTCACGCTGGCTGAGCTTAGCGCAGCCGAACATGTCTTTGTGATCTAAGACCGGCACGCCTTCTGCCCGGCTTGCTGACCCGCTTCCGCTCGGCTTAGACTGCCAGTGGACCGGCGGCGCGGGGAGGCGTTGAAGTGCTGGAGTTCACCTACAACTTGTGGATGGTGGCGGCTTCCTTCGTCGTGGCCCTGTTTGCGGGGTTCAGCGGGCTGTCGCTGCTGCGCGGTGCCTCGCGCCTGCCGGTGGAGAGGCGCAAGGCGCTGGTGGCAGCGGCGGCAGTGGTGCTGGGCGGAGGCATCTGGTCGATGCATTTCGTGGCTATGCTGGGGGTCGAGCTGCCTCTGGTCTACTACTATGACGGGCTGACGACGCTGGTGTCGGTTTTGGTCGCCATCCTGATGGTAGGGTTCGCGCTGCTGGTCCTGCATTTCGGGCGGCGCACTCCGGTGAAGCTGGTCACGGCTGGCTGCATCCTGGGGGCGGGGATCGTCGCCATGCACTACATCGGCATGATGGGGATGGAATTGTGCGGGCCGGTGTTTGGGCCGTTCGGGGTCGGGGTGTCATTCCTCGCGGCGCTGGGGTTGTCGAACCTGGCGGTCTGGGTGGCCTACGGGTCGCGGACGCGGCGGCATATCCTGCTGGGGACCGTCTGTTTCGCGGTGGCGGTGGTGTCGATGCATTTCATCGCCATGATGGGGACGCAGTTCTACCGGGTCGATTTCTCCAGCACCGCCGGGCCACCGCTGAGCAACGAGGTGCTGGCGATGCTGGTGGCGTTGTCCTCCTTTGTCATCAGCGGGTTGTCGCTGCTGAGCGCGGCCTCGTTCTGGACGCCGGTGCAGGAAAATGAGCAAAAGCCTTTGTCAGAGCGTGATTCAGCCCCGATTCTCGAGCCAGCGGGACCGGCAATCCCGGTGCCTTACGAGCGGGACGGGCGAACCTATTTCGCAGAGTCCTCAGGGATCGCGGCAATCCGGGCGGAGGGGCATTACACGGTGCTTTACGCGGGA
>JAGRLX010000425.1 GCA_020441605.1 Alphaproteobacteria bacterium | reverse complement strand
CACCTCGAAGAAACCGGTTTTCTGATAGCCACGGCCGGAGCAATCCTCGATGCCGCGGATGGTGAAGACCTTGTCCCTGGTGCACATCATGGCGCGCCCACCCCAGGATCCACCCTTGTCATAATCGACGGCGAACACATAGTAGTAGCGGGCAATCAGATCGCCCTTCAGGAGGGTCAGGCATTTCTCGGGCTCGATAGTCCACCAGCCCTCGGTGGCCCAGCCTTCCTTGTCCTTGTAGCCAAGGGCAACGCCGACGCGGCTCGTCGTGTTGTTGCACATCTTGAGATCGGCCCGTGCGGGCAGGGCCATTGCACCCAGCATTGCCAGCGCTCCCGCGACCAGGGCCGCTTTCCGAACCATTGAGCCGTCTCCCGCAATGTTCCGCGAATCAATCATAACATTCCCCTTAGGCCACGAGCCGTCAACCGCGCTCTATCGTAATTCTTTCGTGGCCGGCTACTGCAAGACAGATGACGCAGCCAATAGCCTCATCTATATGGCCAGTCCATGGCAAAGATCGTTGAGTTTCCTCCCTTTGAACGGGTGGCGGGAGAGGCCGGGACCGGCCTTTTGCTGCTCTGTGACCATGCTTCGAACCACGTTCCGACAGAGTATGGCAATCTGGGACTGCCGCCGGAACAGTTCGAGCGTCACATCGCCTATGACATCGGAACGCGCGACTTGACCTTGGGTCTGGCCCGACGGCTGGGGGCGCCGGCGGTGCTTTCCAGGTTCTCGCGGCTGCTCATTGACCCGAACCGCGGCCTGGACGATCCTACGCTCATCATGCGCCTCTCCGATGGCGCCGTCGTTCCGGGAAACCGCGACATCGATGCGGCCGAGCGTCAATTGCGGATTGAAAGGTTCCATGCCCCCTATCACCGTGCGGTGACAGCAGCGATCGACGCGCAGCTCGACGAGGGGGTCACGCCGCTGATCGTTTCGCTGCACAGCTTCACGCCAATGTGGAAGAACTTTGCGCGGCCGTGGCATGTCGGCATCCTATGGGACCGGGACGCCGAGACGGCGCAGTCGACGTTGGCGGGCTTTGCGGCCCAGGGCGATCTGGTGGTTGGCGACAATGAGCCCTACCATGGCGCCCTTGCAGGGGACACCATGGACACCCACGCCAACGCCCGAAGCCTGCCGCATGTTCTGATCGAAATCCGCCAGGACCTTATTGCTGCCAAATCAGGTGTGGATGAGTGGGTCGAACGGGTGGCACGTGTGCTCGAAGGGGTTATGAAGGATCCCACAGCCGCGGCCTAACCGCCGGAGGACAGAAACAATGGACATGGACGAAAAGACCAGGACGGAATTGGAGGCGGCCGCCTATCGCCGGCTGCTCGAGCATTTGCGCCAGAGGACGGATGTGCAGAACATCGACATGATGAATCTCGTTGGCTTCTGCCGCAACTGTCTGTCGAACTGGTTCGAGGACGCTGCAAAGGCCAGAGGTGTTGCGGTCAGCCGCGAGGAGGTGCGCACCATGGTCTATGGCATGCCCTATGGCCAGTGGAAGGCGCAATATCAGACCGAAGCGAACGCGGAACAGAAACAGGCGTTCGAAAAATCCCACAAGCACTAGGCCCGGAGACCCAACATGGCTGAGACCAAGACCACTTTTGCCCAAGGCCAGCTCAAGAGCCTTGTAGAGCGCATCGAACGGCTTGAAGAAGAAAAGAA
>JAGRLX010000076.1 GCA_020441605.1 Alphaproteobacteria bacterium | reverse complement strand
CATCCATGTGGTGCTGATCGAACCGGGGCCGATCGCCAGCCGCTTCACCGAGCACGCGCTACAGCATTTCGAAAGAAACATCGACGTCGCGGCCTCCCATTACCAGGACGCCTATGCCCGGCAGCGGGCCAGGCTCGGGCGCGGCGGTTCGTCGCGCTACAAGCTGGGGCCGGAGGCCGTATTGGACAAGCTCATCCTCGCAGTCGAGAGCCCCCAACCGAAGGCCCGCTATTTCGTGACCAAGCCCACCACCTACATGGCTGTCGCCAGACGCCTTTTGCCGCAGGGCATTCTCGACAACCTGCTCGACAAGGCGTCCGATCAATGATCCTGACCTATCTCGGTTATGCCGCCGTGGCGGCCGTCATCATCGTCCTTCTCGCTGGCCTGTGGAACATGATGCGCGGCGGCTCGCCCAACCGGTCGCAAAGCCTGATGCGCTGGCGGGTCATCCTGCAGTTCGTGGCGATCCTGGTTTTGATGGCAAGCCTGTGGTGGACGCAAGGGTCAAGCTGACAAGTCGCTGACGGAGGGCGTCGGCAACACATCATCATGCCGCGGTTAAACCAGCCGCAGCATGAAGCAAGACGTTTTCACTCACGCGAACACGCAGTCCATGGTCTGGGACCTGCCGCTCCGCCTGTTCCACTGGCTCCTGCTGGCCGCTGTCGCCGTTGCCGGCATCACCGGCTTCCTGTTGCCGGCGACCTGGCTCAACATTCACCTCATTGCCGGAACTACGCTGGCTGTCCTTTTGTTATTCCGCCTGGTCTGGGGATTTACCGGCTCGTCCTTCAGCCGCTTCCGCAGCTTCGCCTTTTCGCCCCGAGCTATTATCGCATATGCCCGCGCCCAGTTGCGCGGTACGGCCGAACATTTCACCGGTCACAATCCCCTCGGTGCGGCCATGATCTTCGCGCTTCTGGCGGTTCTCGCCGGACTGGTGGCCACCGGTCTGGTCGTGCTGGGCGGTGCCGAGAAGCAGGGGCCGCTCAGGGCCCTGATCTCCTTCGCCGTGGGCAATGGCGTGCGCGAACTGCATGAGATTGCCGCCTATGGTCTGCTCGGGCTGATCGCCGCCCATGTCGCCGGGGTGATCATCGAAGGCCGCCGCACCGGCGAGAACCTGCCCAGGGCGATGATCACCGGCCGCAAGTCCATGGCCGCCCATGACCGCATCCAGCCGCCGCGCCACGCCGCCGCGATTGTCGCCGCGGCCGCGCTGGCCGTCGGCCTCGGCGTTCCGCTCCTGATGCTGTGGCGCATGCCGCCCGCGGGTGTCCCGGCGGCGGCACTCGACCCCACTTATGCGAAGGAATGCGGCGATTGTCACAATGCCTTTCACCCGTCCTTGCTGACGGCAGCGACATGGACGGCGGTGATGGCCACGCTCGACGATCATTTCGGCGAGGATGCGAGCCTCGCCGGCGAAACCGCCACCCGGTTGGTCAGCTATCTGGATGCCAATGCGGCCGATCACTGGGACACCCGTGCGGCCAATGTCTTCCGCACCATGGGCGTGACCGATCCGTTGCGCATCACCGGCACGCCCTATTGGACGCGACGCCATGGCGGCATCGAAGAGGCCGTCTTCAAGTCCGCGAGAGTGGCAAGCCGCAGCAATTGTGAAGCCTGCCACGGCGATGCCCGTCAGGGACTCTTCACGCCCCAGGCCATCAAAATCCCGAAGGAGTAGAATGTGAATCGCTGTCTGTTCATCGCCATCGCCATGGTTGTCCTGCCCGCCGCCGCCGTCGCCGGGCCTCAGGATGCGGTGATGGCGGCCCTCACTGCCGCAGCGACATCCGCGGATCCGGCCTTCAAGGGGTTCTCGGCCGACAGCGGCAAGGCCCTGTTCATGGCCACGCGTGGTGGCGGCAAGCCCGATACGCCATCCTGTACCACCTGCCATACCGCCAACCCTGCGGCGGGCGGCAAGACCCGCGCCGGCAAGGCCATCGAGCCGATGGCGGTGTCGGCCAATCCGCAGCGCTTCACCGATCTGGACAAGGTGGAGAAGTGGTTCGGGCGCAACTGCAACTCGGTGTTGGGCCGTGAGTGCACCGCTCAGGAAAAAGGCGATGTTGCCGCCTGGCTCATCGCCCAATAGGAGGACTGACGATGAAACGGATGATATTCCTGGGCCTGACGCTCGCCGCACTCGCCCTTCCCGCCTTTGCCGATGGTGACCGCCTGCCGCCGGTCAAGCACGAGGCCACGATGAAGGAGTGTTCCGCCTGTCACATGGCCTTCCAGCCGCAATTGCTGCCGGCCCGGTCGTGGGAGACCCTGATGGGCAAGCTCGACGATCACTTCGGCGAGAATGCCCAGCTTGATGATGCGGTCGCCGCCGACATCACCGCCTATCTGGTGGCCAATGCCGCCGATGCCGGCGGCCGCAAGAGCAACATCTTGCAGGGCATCAAGAGTAGCGAAACGCCGCTGCGCATCACGGAGACACCGTGGTGGATTCGCAAGCACCGCGGTGAAGTGTCGGACGCCAGCTTCAAGCGCGCCGGGTCCAAGGCGAATTGCATCGCCTGCCATCGCGGTGCCGACAAGGGCTACTACGAGGACGATTGAAGTCCCCGCCGCCGCCGAAGCTAAGTCCGCGTTAGCCATGATCGCAATCGGCCTGCCGCCGGCAACCCGCCATTAAACCCTTCCACTCAACGTGACGGCGGGAACGAAGGTTTGGCTATGGCGGAACGTGACGAAGGCACGCCGGGGATTCGGCGCGCCCTGGACAGTCTCAACTCATTCTTGTCCAACCGTGCGGGCGGCCTCGGCGTTGCCTTTGCCCTCGCCCTGCCGGCGCTGCTCGGCGCCGTGGCCATGACCACGGACTATTTCTCCATGCAATTGATCCGGACGGAGCTGCAGGCGGCAGCGGATGGCGCAGCCCTCTCGGCGGCCCACAAGTTCACGCTGTCGGGTGCCGATGGAACCGAGATCAGCGCCGCGGTCGGCCTGCACCTCGACCGGACGGTGGACATCCGCCGGGGCCCCTTCGCGTTCAAGGCCATCTCTGATCCGAAGAGGAAATCCGTCCGCGTCACGCTCGATCAACAGTGGACGCCGTTCTTCGCCCATCTGCTCAACAGTGCAGTGACGCCGATTGGGGTGGAGGCAGAGGCCGCACTCATCGGCACGTCGAATGTCTGCGTGCTGGCGCTTCATCCGTCGGCCGACGCTGCAATCCATCTCACCATGCTGGCCCGCATTGAGGCGAACAATTGCACGGTCTATGCCAATTCCACCAGGCCGACCGCCATCCGTCTCGATCTGATGGGTACGATCAAGGCCGAGATGATCTGCTCTGCCGGCGGTTATTTCGGCTTGCTCAGCCGCTTCTCGCCAGCTCCCCTGACCGATTGTCCCAAGCTCAAGGATCCGCTGGCGGGTGTCGCGTCTCCGGATGTGGGCGCATGTGACCACGACGATACTGTGATCGCCAGCGGCACCGCTTACCTGCAGCCTGGTGTCTATTGTGGCGGGATCGCGGTGCAGAACAGTGCCGTCGCCGAATTCTCTCCCGGAACCTATGTGATCAAGGGCGGGCCTTTGACCGTCAAGGGGAATGCCAGGATCAGTGGCAGCAACATCGGGTTCTATCTCGCCGGCGAAGCCGCGGTAATCAATTTCAGAGGCAACTCCACCATCGAACTCTCGGGCCGCGAGGATGGGGCCATGGCCGGGCTTCTGGTTTTCGAAGATCGGAATGTGGCGGTGGACCGGACGCACCTCATCAACAGCGGCAATGCCCGCCTGCTCGAAGGCACCATCTATCTGCCGAGGGGCAAGCTGGTGATCGACCCGAATACGCCGGTGGCATCGGATTCATCCTATACGGCGATCGTCGCCCGGCGGGTGGTGCTGACCGAAGGTCCGACGCTGATCCTCAATGCGAACTACGATGAGTCCCCGGTTCCCGTGCCGGAAGGAATCCGGGCGAACCGTCAGGTCATTCTCACCGACTAGAATCTAATCCCGATGGCTCCAAATGCCAACCATCATGCTGTGGCGGTCAATATTGAACTCACGGGAAGGCACACCATATGACCCGGGATTGTCTTCCAGCAAGGAGCGGGACATGGTCGGTCTATGGTCTGAAGCCACGGTAAAGCGCGATGTCTTTCCGAAGCTGAAGCGCGTCCTGGCCAATGTGCCTTTCGCCGAGGACGTTCTCGCCGCCTATTACTGCGCCTTCGATCCAGCAACGCCAGTGAAGGCAAAGGGCATCCTCATCGGCGCACTGGCCTATTTCATCATGCCCGTCGACATGGTGCCCGACTTCATCCTGGGCCTTGGCTTCACCGATGACATGGCGGTGCTGCTGGCGGCCTTCAACGTGGTGCGGACCCATGTGACGCAGAACCACCGCGACCGGGCCCGGACGGCCCTCGACCGGCTCAAGACCGAGGCGGCCGCTTCCGTGTGACGATCAAAACCGCCGCAGCGCAGACAGCCATGCCGATGATCTGCACCGGGGTGAGCGTTTCACCAAACAACCCGTAGGCCATCAACGCCGAAACGCCTGGCACCAGGAAGATCAGGCCCGAGACCCGGCTCACGTCGCCATGGCGGATGAGCAGCATGAGCAGCGTGATGGCGCCGAGCGACAGGACCACGACCGACCAGCCGAGCGCGAACCAGGCATTGAAGCTGTGGTCGAAGCGGAAGTCTTCCATGGCGAGCGCCAAGGCCATGACCACGAGGCTCGCCCCCAGGTATTGCCAGGCGCCCCCCGAAGCGAGATTGAGACCGGTGGCGTAGCGCTTCTGGTAGACCGTTCCGAGGGAAATGGAGATGGCGCCCAGCACATTGACCGCCGTCGTCAGGGGCGTGATGCCGCCGGTGGTGGCCAGGTCGAGCTTGGGCCACACGACCAGTGCTACGCCGGCGATGCCGACGGCGAGGCCCAGCCAGTGACGGAGCGAAATCTCCTCTCTCACCATCCAGGACGCGAGAATGGCGGTGATCAGCGGCTGCAAGCCCACGATCAGGGCCGAAACGCCGGCCGGCATGCCATGGGCGACCGCCCAGTAGACTGGGCCCAGATAGCCGCCATGGAGGAAGGCGCCGGCCAGCGCGGCATGGAAGGCCAGCGTCCGGCCGGGCCACGGCGCCCGCAGTGCCAGGGCGATGGCCACGAACAGGGCGCCGGCGATCGGAAATCGAATCGCCAGAAAGCTGAGCGGGTCGACATGGGGCGCAGAAAGCCTTGCAACCACAAATCCAGTCGCCCACATTACAACGAACAGGGCCGGGGCCATGGCGATGAGCAACTGGGCGGGGGTGCGGGTCATGCGCCGCTCATATGCACGGGTCACGGGCCGAAGGCGAGACATAGATTCGGAAGGAGAGCCATGTTCGATCCCAAGTCGCTGCTTGATCAGTTCCTCGGCGGAACAAATCCCGACGGCACCCGCAAGGGCGCTTCTCCCGATCTCCTGAAAGGGCTGGCCGGCGGCGCCGCGGCGGGCGGGCTTATCGGGCTTCTGCTCAGCGGCAAGTCGCCGAAGAAGATCGCCAAGACCGCCCTCAAGGTGGGCGGCACAGCAGCTCTCGCGGGCCTGGCTTATAAGGCCTATCAAAACTGGCAGGCATCGAAGGCGCCGTCCGATGGCGGCGAGTCTTCGCCGATGAAGGACATCACGCCGGAACCCGAGGGAACGCCATTTCTGCCGGCCATTCCCGCCTACCGCGACGAGATGAGTCTGGCGATCCTCCGCGCCATGATCTCCGCCGCCAAGGCCGATGGCCATATCGATGCCGCCGAACAGAAGAAGATCTTCGGCAAGCTGGACGAGTTGAACCTGGACGTCGAGGCCAAGGCCTGGGTGATGGATGAGCTGCGAAAGCCCCTCGACATCGATTCCGTGGTCAAGGCGGCCTCATCGCCGGAGATGGCGGTTGAAATCTATGCGGCCTCGGTGCTTGCCATCGATCCCGACGATCCAGCCGAACAGGCCTATCTCGCCATGCTGGCGTCGCGCCTGAAGCTCGATCCCGGCCTCAGGGCCAGCATCGAGGAGGAGGCCCGCAAGGCCGTGGCGTAAGCCGCGCGCATGGGCTATCGAGGGCCCATGACGGACAGCGAACGCCCCACCATGCTCGCCTTGGGAATGGAGGCCGTGCGGCGACTATTTGCCGACGAGGCCATCCCATTGGCGGGGAACATCGCCTTCCGTTCGGTATTCTCGCTGTTTCCCTTCCTGATCTTCTTGACCGCCCTCGCCGGTTTCCTCGGCACCGAGGACCTGGTCGAGCGGGTGGTGAATTACCTTCTCGGTGTGGCGCCGGAAGAATTGGTGCGGCCGCTGGCGCCGGAAATTCGCTCGATCCTCACCGTGCCGCGCACCGGATTGCTCAGCCTCTCGGCGGCGCTGACCATCTGGAGCGCCATGGCCGGCGTCGACAGCGTCCGTGTCGGCCTCAACCGCGCCTACGACCTTCGCGATACCCGCAGTTTCTGGCTGACCTATCTGCAGAATGTGCTCTTCGTGATCGGGGCGGCGGCGGGCTTGCTCATCTTCGCCTCGCTCATCGTCTTTGCGCCGGTGGCCTTCGCCTTCATCGATTCCCATGCGCCCGATCTCAGGCCGAGCTTCGCTACCTTTGATGCCCTGCGCATTCCCGTCGCGGTCCTGCTGCTCACCGGGGGATTGCTGCTTTGCCATCGCATCCTGCCCGCCAAACGGCTGAATCTCCTCGAGGTCCTTCCCGGCGTGCTGCTCACCGTGGCGGTGTGGATGGTGCTGACCAGCGTGTTCTCCTACTATCTGGTGCGCTTCAATACCTTTGCCTCAACCTATGCCTCGCTGTCGGGTCTCTTCGCCGCCATGTTCTTCGTCTATCTGGCCGCACTGGTGTTGATCTTCGGCGGCGAGGTGAACCGCGTTCTCGCCGTGCACCGGCTCACCCACAGCGCCAATCCGGAGACCGACGAGGTGAAGGTGGTGGAGGCAAAGGAAGCCAAGTGACGGTCTTGGGACAATTTGCTTGACGGACCGGCGGGCTGGAAAGTCACATTTCGGTTGCCGCGCCGCCTGAGTCCCTCCAAAATGGAACAAATGAT
Organism: Alphaproteobacteria bacterium; assembly: GCA_020441605.1. Next base: position 11,852 of record JAGRLX010000076.1, on the reverse strand, counting down.
CTAGGGGATCGTCTGGACCAAGGAGATGTTGTAGTCCAATGACCGATGTCGAAGCCCCGCCGCGGGATTTCGCGGGCCTCAAGGCACTCATCGCCGCCCGCGCCGCGGATCTGCCCAAGCGGCTCACGCAGATTGCGGGTTTTGCCCTGGAACATCCGGACGAGATCGCCTTTGGGACCGTCTCCAGCATCGCCGAGCAAGCTGCGGTTCAGCCCTCCACCCTGGTGCGGTTCTCCCAGGCCCTCGGATACCAGGGTTTTTCAGAGATGCAGGAGGTATTCCGCTCGCGGCTGCGCGATCGCATCCTGAATTACGACGAACGCATCGCACAGTTGCGCGAGCATGCGCTGGCTTCGTCCAAGCCCAATACGGTGTTCCACGGATTCAGCGATGCGGCGGAGAAGTCGATCGCCTCCTTCCGCGAGAAGCTCGATCCGGCGCAGCTCGACCTTGCCGTCGAAACACTCGCCAGGGCCGAAACGCTCTACATCATCGGTCTCAGGCGGTCGTTTCCCATCGCCAGTTACATGGCCTATGCGTTCGGCAAGCTTGGCGTGCGGAGCGCGCTGGTGGATGCGGTCGGCGGGCTTGCGGCCGAACAATTGACTTTCGCCACGTCCCGTGACGCGGTGCTGGCCATCAGCTTCACGCCCTATGCCAGCGAGACGGTGACGCTGTCGCAGGCGGCGGCGGCACGCGATGTCCCGGTGGTGGCGATTACCGACAGCCCGTTTTCGCCCCTGGCCCAGATTGCCGGCCTGTGGATCGAGGTGGTCGAGGCCAATTTCGAAGGCTTCCGCTCGATGGCCGCGACGTTGACTCTTGCCATGACGCTGACCGTGGCGATCGCCGAAAAGCGCGAATGAACCTGCGGCTCGACGGAATGTAATAGAATTTATATTCTGAATTGACTTTTTATTGGAATTATTGTTTCATTTATCCACGCAATGTCGAAGAACATGGAGGCGGGCATGGTGCCGGAAGCTAAAGCCGTGGCGCGGCTGGACGTCATTACTGTCGGGCGCTGCTCGGTCGATCTCTATGGACAGCAGATCGGCTCGCGGCTCGAGGATGTGTCCTCTTTCGCCAAGTCGGTCGGCGGCTGCCCGTCGAACATCGCCATCGGCACGGCGCGGCTGGGGCTGAAATCCGGTCTCATCACCCGGGTCGGCGACGAACAGATGGGGCGCTATGTCAAGGAGCAGATGGTGCGGGAAGGTGTGGCCCTCGAGGGCATCGTCACCGATCCGGCGCGGCTCACCTCGCTGGTGCTTCTGTCAGTCGAAAACGACAAGACCTTCCCGTTGATCTTCTACCGCGACAATTGCGCCGACAGCGCTCTCAACGAAGACGATGTCCAGGAGTCCTTCATCGCCCGTGCGGCTTCGGTGCTGGTGACCGGCACGCATTTCGCCACGCCGAACACCGATGCCGCCCAGCGCAAGGCCATGCGCCTGGCCAAGGCCCATGGCGCCAAGGTGATCTTCGACATCGATTACCGGCCCAATCTCTGGGGCCTAGCCGGGCTCGGCGCGGGCGAGGAACGCTACATCAAGTCTGACAAGGTGTCGGAACACCTGAAGACCATTCTCCCCGATTGTGACCTGATCGTCGGAACGGAGGAGGAGGTTCACATTGCCGCCGGCAGCGAGGACACGCTCAAGGCCCTTCGTACGATCAGGTCGCTGTCTTCGGCGGTGATCGTCCTGAAGCGCGGGCCAATGGGCTGCGTGGTCTATCCCGGCGCCATTCCCGATTCCCTCGAAAAGGGCATCGTCGGCACCGGTTTCCCGATCGAGGTCTACAACGTCCTGGGGGCTGGCGACAGTTTCATGTCCGGCTTCCTGCGCGGCTGGCTCAGGGGGGAAGATTATGCGACCTGTGCCACCTGGGCCAATGCCTGCGGGGCCTTCGCCGTGTCGCGGCTCCTGTGCTCGCCCGAGATTCCGACTTGGGAGGAGTTGCAGTTCTTCCTCAGGCACGGCAGCCCGCACAAGGCGCTGCGCAAGGACGAGGCGATCAATCACGTGCATTGGGCCACCACCCGGCGGGCCCAGCCGGACACGCTGCTGGCCCTGGCGATCGACCATCGCAAGCAGTTGGAAGACATGGCCGACACGGCAGGCGCACCGCGCGAACGCCTGAATGCCTTCAAGCGTCTTGCCATCGCTGCCATTGCCAGGGTGTCGGCAGGCAAGCCCGGCTTCGGAACCCTGCTTGACGATGTCTATGGGCGCGAAGCCATGTTCGATGCCGCCAAACTCGGCCTGTGGGTCGGGCGTCCGCTGGAGCGGCCGGGTTCACGTCCGCTGCGTTTCGAGTTCACCCAGGATGTGGGGGCCCGGCTGGCCGAGTGGCCGGTGACCCATACCATCAAGTGCCTGTCGTTCTATCATCCGGACGATCCGGCTGAACTCAAGGCCGAACAGTCGCAGAAACTGCGCACGCTGTACGAGGCGGCACGCAAGGTGGGGCGCGAACTTCTGATCGAGATCATCTGCGGCAAGCATGGCAGCATTGACGACACGACCGTGGCGCGGGCGATGGCCGAGCACTATGCCCTCGGAATCAAGCCCGACTGGTGGAAGCTCGAACCGCAGGCGTCGTCCATGGCCTGGGACGCCATCGGCGCGGTCATCCGCGAGAATGATCCCTGGTGCCGTGGTGTCGTGCTCCTCGGTCTCGATGCGCCTGAGGAGCAGCTGGCCAAGGGTTTCGAGGTGGCGGCGGACCGGCAGGCGGTCAAGGGTTTCGCTGTGGGCCGCACCATTTTCTCCGCCGCGGCGCAGGATTGGCTGGCCGGCCGGATGAGCGATGCGGCGGCGATCGACGACATGGCCGGACGATTCGGCAATCTCGTCGATCTGTGGCACAAGGCCCATCACAGCCGGGCCGCGTGAAACCCGGCCCACAGCGACCGCAAGAGGAATTGCCATGTCGAAACTGAAGATTCATCCGCAGGCTGATGAAGGCCGCATCGTCCATGTGACCCCGCAGTCAGCAGGCTGGACCTACGTCGGTTTCGACCTGTGGAAGCTGAAGGCGGGACAGAAGGCCTCGGGCGGTGAAGAAGGCCGCGAAGTCTGTCTGGTCTTCATCGGAGGCAAGGGACGGGTCACGGCCGGCGCCGAAGATTTCGGCGTGCTTGGCGCACGCAACTCGCCGTTCGACGGCAAGCCGTGGTCGGTCTATGTCCCGGCGGGCATGTCCTGGTCGGTCGCGGCCGAAAATGACGTCACCCTCGCGGTCTGCACCGCGCCCGGCGAGGGCGGCAAGCATCCGGCCCGGGTCATCGGACCAGATGCGTTGCACCAGGAGACCCGCGGCAAGGGCAATAACGTGCGTCATGTCACCAATATCATTCCGGAGTGGGAACCTGCCGAGGGCCTGCTGGTCGTCGAGGTCATCACGCCGGCGGGCAATACCTCGTCCTATCCACCGCACAAGCACGACCAGGACAACCTGCCCCACGAATCGCTGCTGGAGGAAACCTATTATCACCGGATCAATCCTCCGCAGGGCTTTGCCTTCCAGCGCGTTTATACCGATGACCGCACGCTGGACGAGGCCATGGCGGTCGAGGATGGCGACGTGACGCTGGTGCCCAAGGGTTATCACCCTTGCGCCACCGCTCATGGCTACGACCTCTACTATCTGAACGTCATGGCGGGTCCCAAGCGCACCTGGAAGTTCCACAACGCCACGGAACACGCGTGGTTGCTGAAGGCCTGACGTCGCGGGGCTCAGGCCGGCAGGCCACTCTTGCGCAAGCCGGCGAGAAAACGTTCGCGGCTTGCGGTGTCGGTGATCGGCAGAACCCGGTCGAGGAACGACACGCTCACATCCGGCATCGTGGCCTGGGCGCGGGCCACCGCGTTTGCCGCCTCTTCTGTCCTTCCGAGGAGACCCCAACCCAGCAATTCACCCACATGGGCGAAGATGGCGGCATTGGTCTGTTGCTGCGCCCGGCGTGACCACTCGGTCGCCTGTTCTTCCTCGCCACTCAGTGCCAGCGCGATGGCACGGCTGGCCATGAAGGCCCACAGGGTAGGGTCGCGCGGACTGAGCCGCATGGCCTCGTCGATGGATGGAATGGCCTCGGCCGGACGGCCCTGATGCCACAGCGAATGGCCACGGGCGAAATGGGCCATGGCAAAGCTCGGATTGAATCGGATGGCGCGGTCAGAAGCGGTCAAGGCATCTTGCGGCCGCTTGAGCATGATGTAGCAGCGCGCCAGCGCCGCATAGCCAAGGGGATCGTATTCATCGAGGTCGATAGCGGTCTCGGCTGCAGCCACGCCCTGGCAGAGGTCTTCGTCGCGATGCGGCGAGCTGCCAAGCAGGACGTAGACATAGAGTGCAAGGGCCAGTCCGGCATGGGCGGAGGCGAAGCGCGGATCACGTGCAATCGACGTCCGGAACAGGGCGATGGCCTGATCTCGGTCTTCGCGCCGGTAACGGAACAACTGCCAGAGTCCGCGCTGATAGGCCTCCCAGGCGTCGAGGCTGTCGGGTGGTTTGCGCAGGGCCCGGTTGCGCTCATTTGTGAGCAGTTGCGGCTCGATGGTCGAGACAATGGCGTGAACCACTTCGTCCTGCACCGCGAAGATATCTTCGGTGTTGCGGTCGTAGTGGTCGGCCCACAGGGTCTTGTCATCGCCGGCGTCGACAAGCTTTGCGGTGATGCGGAGCCGGTCCCCAGCCTTGCGCACACTGCCATCAACGACGTAACGCGCGCCGAGTTTCGCAGCAATGTCGCGCAGCCCGACAGTCTCGCCCTTGAATGAAAATGATGAGTTGCGCGAAATGACGAAGAGCGAGCGGAACTTCGAAATCTCGGCGATCAGGTCTTCGCTGATACCGTCGGCGAAAAAGTCCTGCTCGGAATCATTGCTGAGGTTGGCGAAGGGCAGCACCGCAATCGAGGGTTTGCCTGTGCCCGAGGCGGCCGGCGCGGCGGATGGCGCCGGCAGATCGGTGCCTTTGCGCAACCGTTCGAAGACCCGTGTGGTCTCTTCCTGCGGTGCGGTCTGCAATTCGTAGCGGAGGCGTGCGGCGAAGTCCTGGTGGTGGCGCACCGCCTCGGCACGCCGGCCGAGCAGGGTCAGGGCCTGCATCAGGGTTCGGTGAGCGTCCTCACGGAAATAGTCGCGCGCCACGCAGGCTTCCGCATGGCGCAGGGCCTGGGCCGCGTCGCCCCGTGCGAGGTCCTCTGCCGCGAGCCTGGCCAGCACATTGCAGGCCTGTTCGCCGAGACGTCGCCGCTCTCCCGTCAGCCAGTCCTCGAATTGCGGCTCGGCGATATGCAATCCGGCGAGAAATTCTCCGTCGATGAGTTGTGCCGCCGACCTCAAGGCCTCGGGCGTTCCGGCCGAAGCCAGATGCTCGAACGTGCCGACGTCGCTTTCGACTTCGGTCAGGGCGAGGTGAACCGTGGCGTCGTTCGACAGGAGGACGTCGGCGCCGACGATCTTTCTCAGGCGCACGAGGGCCTGGCGAAAATTCTGGCGGGCCTGGTCGTCGAAATGCGACCCCCACAACATCGCGGTCAAGTGTTCGCGCTGAACCGGCCTTGCCGCGCGCGCCAGAATGGCGAGCAGCGCGCTCAGCTTGGCGCTCGACAGCGACACCGGTCCTTGCGGGCCAGTAAGATCGAATTGCCCGAAGAGCTTCAATCGCCAAGCCATTTTTGAATGTTGCGCTGTTTTTGGCGGTGAGTCACGGGCTTTTCACGCAGCTTTGGCGAACGTGCCTCTGTCTGGTTCACGCAGAGGGTGTTTCTTGCCGTCATCAGGACGAAAGGAGATGCCCATGTCCAACGCGATGTTCCATCCGGTTTCAAGTTCGCGAAAGAGCACTCTGCGGTTTCTGTCGGAGGGGCAGGGGTTGGTCCGGCGCTGGATGGCCAATTGGCAGGCGCGGGCCTTGATCGCCCGTCTCGACCGGCTGGATGACAAGTTGCTGCAGGATGCCGGTCTCAACCGCTGCGACATCGCATGGGCCAGGCAGTTGCCGCTCGCGGTCAACGCCGAACAGGCCCTGGCGCGTCGCGTCGGCCATCGCTGACCGATTCATTTCAGACAAGGAGGAGAATGGCCATGATGTGGATGATCGACGGACTCTACGGCGACCTCTACCGTACCGCCATGCACACGCCGCCGCAGGAGCGGGCGTTGCATGAATGGGAGATCGAGCGCGGGAATGCGGAGCTGGCAAGCGAAGCCAGGCCGCGTTTGCTGACCCGTGCGGCCTGTGCCCTCGCCGGACGTGTGGTCCAATTCCTGGGGCTGCCGCAGATCCCCGGCCGTGCCACGCTGCGGCGCAGAAAAACCGCCGGTCAATTCACCTTCAGGGTCTGACGGTATTTCTCCGCATCCCAGTTGACCAGCCGGTCGATGTCGGCATCGGTCAGGGCCACCAGCGGGTCATTCTCTTCGACCCGGCGCATGACGTCGGCAAGGCAGCGGCCCATGGGTTCGATGGCCGGCTTGGCATCATTGCGGATGGCGACTCCCACGCCGGGCACGGCTACCAGCGGCGCCGTTGCGGCGAAGTCGGTGGCGACGCCGACGCCAAGAAAGACCACGTGATCGGGATAGAAGACCCTGCCCCCGCCGCGGGCCAGTGCCAGACGGTCGGTGGCGAGCGCATGGGTCTCGGGATCGGTGGCGGGCTGGTAGGCGGTGCCGGCGCAGAGTTTTGCCAGGGCCTCAGTATCGTGTGGAACCGCGGCGCGGACAGGCCGCGCCACCGCTTCAGCCACCCGCTCCAGCAGGGATTCGGCGGCGGCCACGCTGTCGGCCGCCACCACCAGTCCATGATTGCCCAGCACCAGCACATCCACCCCTTGCCTGATGCGCGACTGGATCGCGCCAGCCAGCGGCAGTCCCGGCCGCGCATAGGGAATGAAAGCCCAGGCGAAGCCGGCAAGCCGCTCAGCGAGCCGGGCCTCGGCGTCGCTGCGGATGGCCCAGGCGATGGTGTTGACGCAATGGACATGCACCACCACGCGCTGTGGCATAAGAGCGTGGACTGTGGTTTCGATCGAGGGCCGCAGGCCGCTGGCGTTGAGATCGGTGCGCAGGAATTCGGTGCAGGATTCGCAGGCGGGGTCGTTCAAGGCAAGGGCCGTCATCAGCTTTCCATGATCGACGGGCACGAAGATGTCGCGGGCGACGGCATCCCTTAGCCACGTGCCGGACGCCTTGATCCACATGATGCCGTCGGACTTGAGCGAGGTATTGCCGCCGGCGGCCTGCACCAGCAGGGGATCGGCACCGGCCTTGGCCGAAAAGCGCCGCAGATCGTCGAATTCTACCATTGGAAAGCGTCCATCACATAATCGGGTTGGGGGGCGAGGCCCGCCGGGTCGAGGCCGGCCGACACGCCGGTGAGCACCAGCAGCGTCGTGTGGCCGGCATTGCGTCCGCCGGCAACGTCGTGCTCGGCGCTGTCGCCGATGCACAAGATGCGCCGGGGGCTGCCGATCATCCGGGCGGCTTCCCGGTAGATGTCGGGATAGGGCTTGCCGATCCAGGTCACCGCGCCACCCATCTCCTCGTAGAGGGCGGCAATGGCGCCGGGGGCTGGCTGCAACCCGCCGGACGTCAGCATCCAGCGGTCGGGGTTGCAGCAGATGGCGGGAAGGGCGAGCCCCGCCAGCATGGCGCGATAATCCTCGAGGCTGGTTCTTGGTGCATTGGAGCCGAGGATCAGGATCACGTCGGCGTCGCGCGGGTCGCTGACCGCGGTAATCTTGTCGAAGCCGTAATCCTCGCCGTCCTTGCCGATGATGAAGGCCCGGGCGGCGCCGAGCCGGTGATAGGCGATCTCGCCCGAACTCATGGCGCCGGCGAAGCAGTCGCGCGGCAGGCCCATCTTCACCATGCGGTCCACATTGGCGGCAGCGCGCTTGCCGGAATTGGTCATCACTGCCACCGGAATGGCGCAGTTGCGCAATTCGGTCAGCACACGGATGGTGCCGTCATAGAGCCGGGCGCCGTCGTGGATCACGCCGAACTGGTCGATCAGCATTCCGTCGAATTGGCCGGCGATCTCCGACAGGCCGTCAATTCGCATGGCCGAGACCCCGCCAGGCCAGGCGGGCCGTGCCCACCGCCGCATGCTCGCTGAGACTGGCGCGTTCCGGCACACCGAGCGCCTCGAGGCGCATCCTGGTCCAGGCCGGGTTGGCGGCACCGCCTCCGGCCGAGCGGATGGAAGCCAGCGGCGTGGCGCCCAGCTCGGCGAGCTTGCCATAGGCCTGGGCCTCGATGGCGGCGATGCCTTCGAGCATGGCCTGCAGGAAGACGCGGTCATCGGCGGGTCTGGGGTCAAGCCGCGGCGGGAAAGCGGGGTCGTTCACGGGAAAGCGTTCACCCGGCTTGCGCAACGGATAGTAGTCCAGTCCGGTCGGGTGATCGGGGTCGAGCAACGGCGTCAATCGAACCAGATCGTCGCGCGAGAAATAGTCGCCGATCACGCCGCCGCCGGTGTTCGAGGCACCGCCTGCCAGCCATTGGTCACCGATGCGATGGCTGTAGATCCCGAATTCAGGGGCAAAGACGGGCGTGGCCGACAGCAGCTTGAGCGTCAGCGTCGTGCCGAGCGAGGTGACGCCGTCGCCAGGATCTGCGGCTCCGCTCGCAAGAAAGGCGGCGCAGCCGTCGGTGGTGCCGGCGACAATGGCCACGTCATCGGGAAGTGCAAAGCGGCGGGCCACATCGGGTAGGATGGTGCCGGTTCGGGTGCCGGCGGCAACGACGCGCGGGAGGATCACCGGATCGAGGCCGGTCCTGGCGATCCATTCGGGCCAGCGCCGGGTCACCGGGTCGTAGCCGGTCTTCAGTGCGTTGTTCTCGTCGGTCAGCGTGAAGTCGCCGGAGAAGCGGCCCATGATCCAATCGGCCTGGTGGATGATGCGCGCACCTTCTCCACGCAGCGGCAGGGCGCGGGCAAGCGGCGAGGTGCTGCCCAGGGCTGCGGTCTCGCGCGGTGCCTCCGCGGCAACCATGGCGAGGTCTGCAGCTTCGGCGACATCGTTATACATGGAGGCAAGGGAGACGGGGTCGCCCGCCGCATCGACCGCCAGGATCGTTCCCGAGGTGCCGTCGATGGCGATGGCGCGCACCCGGTGGCCGGCAAGGTCGAGGCCGGCCATGGCCACGCCGATGGCCTCCCACCAGATCGCCGGATCCTGCATGATGCGGCCGCCATTCTGCAGCGGCGCCACGATCGGGGCCACGGCCATGGCGATCAATGTGTTGTCGGCGGCGGTGGCGGCGATCCGCACACCCGATGTGCCGATGTCGAGTCCGAGAACGATATCCGTCATGGCGCAGAGCTTTGCGCCAGAATGCCCTCGGCCGTCAATTCGTCGGTGATCAGCACGTCGGCCATGCCACCCCTGAGCACGCCGAGCAGGGGAGCCACCTTCCCGGTTCCGCCCGAGGCGACGATCACGCAGGGAATGTCGCGCAGCTTGTCGGGTGAAAGAGCCACGACGCGGGAATTGAGCGGGTGGTCGACCAGTCTTCCCTCGCGGTCGATCCAATGGGCGCAGATGTCGCCGACGGCGCCCGCGGCGATCAGTTCCTCGACATCCTGCGGGGTGACCAGTCCGACCCGCGACATGGTGCTATTGGTGGTGAGTTCGCCCACAGAAATGAAGGCGAGATCGACCTTCTCGCCCTTCTCGAAAACCTCGCGGAGCATCGCCTGGGCCATGAGAACGTCGCGGGTCGATCGGGTATCGGTGAGGGCGGGTGCCGCAACATAATAGCATTGGGCTCCGGCCAGGTCGGCGAGATGGGATGCGGTCTCGTGAGGATTCATGGCGGCTCCCCGCGTCAGCCCGCCGAGCAGCGACACGACCGACAAGTGGCGCAGGGGCCGGCGCGGCACCGATTGCAGCGACAGACGCAGGGTACGGCCCCAGCCGACGCCGACCGCCATGCCATCCTTGAGCCTGGCCGCCAGCACCGCGCCGGCGGCCGAGGCGATGGCATGGGGCACCAACGACTGCTGGGGCGGCGTGGGTACCACCACCGCATCCTCCAGGCCGAAGCGGCGCTTCAGGGCCTCCTCAAGCTCGACGCAGCCCGCCAGCCGGCCGACGATGCGGATCTGGACCAGGCCCTGGTCGCGGGCTTCGGCGAGCAGTCGGTTGACGCGGGTGCGGTTGATGCCCAGCCGCTTGCCGATCTGGGCCTGGGTCAGGCCGGCCACGAAATAGAGCCAGGCGGCGCGGGTCGCCAGCTGTTCCTCGGGGTCGATGGCCGGGCTGGTGACCGGCGGATCGCTGGCGAAGAGTTCGGCGTGGGCCATGGCAGGACCTCAGCCCCGCCGGTGAAAATCTGACCAGGGGATCACAAGTGCCGAATCCTGGGTCAGGGCCTCGAGCAGGGCGCGAGTCAGCGGCAAGCGATTCGTCTGGAGGGTTCCCTGTGCCATCATCGCGGTCAACGCTGCCGCCACGGTCACGCCAAGTTCGGCGCCCTCGATGGTGTCGCCCTTCATCGGGCCTTCGCGGGTCTGCTGATAGGTGAGGCCGCGTCCCAGGTTGTTGCCCAGCCTGGAATTGCGCCCGGCCTGACAGGTGACATAGAGGTCGCCGGCACCGGGCATGCCCCAGACGCTGGTGCTGTCGCCGCCGAGGGCGCGGGTGAGCTCCATAAGCTCGGCAATGGCCTGGTCGAAGATGATGGCGGCCGCATTGTGGTTGAAGGCGCGGTTCTCGGTGGCCGGCAGGGTGTCGAGATGGCCTGCGGCCCAGCCCACGGCAATGGCATAGAAATTCTTGAAGGCGGCGCAGACCTCCACGCCGATCACGTCGGCGGAGGGACGGGGATGGTAATAGTCGGTCTCGAGCATGGCGCAAAGCGACTGCGCGAAGCCTGGATCGCGGGAGGTGATCACGGTGCCGGTCTGGCGGCGGACGGCCAGTTCACCGGCGATGCAGGGGCCGCCGATCGCCGCGATCGTGAGGTCGATGCCGCGGCGCCGCTTCACTTCGCGGGCGACATGGTCGGGAAGGGCGGTGAGGCCTGCCGCCTCGGGATACATGCCCTTGGTGATCATCACCACGGGCACCGGGCCGGCGAGCGCTTCGCACAGCCGGTCTATCGCCCAGCCGACGCCGGCTGAACTGATGCCCAGCAGGATCAGGTCGGTATCATTCCCCACTGCGGCAGCGAAGTCTTCATGGTGGAAGGACGTCACCCCCGCCGGCAGCTTCACGTTGAGCTTGGGGTGGAGGCCGATTGCCGTGTGGCTGTCGATAATGTCGCGGTCAAGATGGGTCCCGACCAAGCGTACCTCATGGCCCCGGTCGCGCGTGGGCAGGCACATGGCCGATCCCATGACGCCGGCGCCGAGGATGGTGATGACGCTCACGCAATCACCTTTCCGGTTCCGGCATCGAAGAGATGCACGCGGTCGAGCATCGGTGTCAGTTCGATCGTCTCGTCGCGGGCGAGCGAGAGGCGATCGGCGGTAATGGCGCAGACCTCCTGGCCGCCGAGCTGGGCATAGATGTGAATCTCCGGGCCGGTGGGCTCGACGACATTGACCTTGGCCTGAAGTCCCTTGCCTGGCCGCAGGTGCTCCGGCCGGATGCCGTAGATCACCTTCTGGCCCGGTTTAGCCTTGTGGCCCTTGGGCAGCGGCAGGACGGTGCCGTCCTTGACCTTCACCCCGTCGGCAACGATGTCGCCGGGCAGCATGTTCATCGATGGCGAGCCGATGAATTCGGCGACGAAAAGGTTCACCGGATTGTCATAGACTTCCAACGGCGTGCCCTGCTGCTCGATGATGCCGTCGCGCAGGATGACGATCTTGTCGGCCATGGTCAT
>JAGRLX010000075.1 GCA_020441605.1 Alphaproteobacteria bacterium | reverse complement strand
CATCAAGAAGCCCTTTTCCCAGCGGCTGCTGGTCGAGCGGGTGAAGGCCGTGCTGCGCCGGGCACCCAATCGCGAGGGAAGCTCCGCGCCGGTGGAGGCCTCCAAGGTCATTGAACGCGGCAAGCTGGCCATGGACCCCGACCGTCATTCCTGTACCTGGGACGGAAAGCCGGTGACCCTGACCGTGACCGAATTCCTGATCCTTCAATCGCTTGCCCAGCGCCCCGGCATCGTCAAGAGCCGCGACGCGCTGATGGACGCGGCCTATGACGACCAGGTCTATGTCGACGACCGGACTATCGACAGCCACATCAAGCGGCTGCGCAAGAAATTCAATCAGGTCGACACGAGCTTCGACGCCATCGAAACCCTCTACGGCGTCGGATACCGTTTCAAGGAGCAGTAGGGCCAAGCCCGGGCCGGAGAAATGCTGGACAAGGTGCAAGCGGCGGACGCCGAAGCCCGAATCGACGGCGAGGAAGGACAGGAGTCCGCCGAAGCCCCGGTGATGGCCAAGGGACCCGGCCGCCTGATCTGGCGGCTTGCGCCGCGGCGCCTCACCAGCCGCATCGTGATTCTCAACCTCCTCGGACTGGTGGTTCTGGTTGCCGGCATTCTCTACTTCAACCAGTTCCGCCAAGGCCTCATCGATGCGCGGGTGCAGAGCCTCACCACTCAGGCCCATATCATCGCCGCGGCGATCGCCGGCTCGGCAACCGTTGACACCGGGTCGATCGTCATCGATCCAGACTCGCTGACCGATACGCCTGACGCCATCAGCCCCGACGCCGATCTCCTGTCGGGCCTCGATTTTCCGATCAACCCGGAGACCGCCGGACCGATCCTCCGCCGCCTGCTGAGCAGCACGACGGTGAGGGCACGGATCGTCGATTCCGACGGCAACCTGGTGGTCGACAGCCGGTTCCTCTACAGCCGCGGCGACATCATCCAGAGTGACCTGCCGCCGCTGATGGCGCCAGACGGCAATTTCCTGATCGAGGCCTGGGAACAGTTCATCACCTGGGCCTTCTCCTACGACTACCCCCAGCAACAGGAATATGGCCTCGACAACGGCAAGGAATTCCCCGAGGTCGCAGCGGCGCTGAACGGCGCTTCGGTGAGCATCGTGCGGCTCAACGAGCGGCGGCAGATCATCGTGCTGGTGTCGGTTCCAGTGCAGCGCTACCGCGCGGTTCTCGGCGCGCTGGTGCTGTCCACGACCGGCGGCGAAATCGACGACGTGCTGCGCGCCGAACGGCGCGTGGTCTTCATGACCTTCGGGCTGGTGGCACTGGTGACCATCCTGCTCTCGGTCTTTCTCGCCGGCACCATCGCCGCACCGCTACGCAAGCTTGCCGCCGCCGCCGAACGGGTGCGCAGAGGCATCAACACGCGCGTCGAAATCCCCGACTACACCTCGCGCCATGACGAGATCGGCGATCTGTCCGGCGCCATCCGCGACATGACCTCCGCCCTCTATAATCGCATTGAAGCCATCGAGGCCTTTGCCGCCGACGTGAGCCATGAACTGAAGAACCCGCTCACATCGCTGCGGTCGGCGGTCGAGACACTCACGGTGGTCAAGACTGACGAGCAGAGGGCGCGATTGATCGAGATCGTCAAGCATGACGTGAAGCGCCTCGACAGGCTGATCACCGACATCTCGGATGCCTCGCGTCTCGACGCCGAGCTGGCGCGGGCCGAACAGAGGCCCGTCGACGTGGTGAAGATGCTTGAGGCGATCGTCCATCTCTCCAACGAGATGCGCAAGCCCGAACAGGCGGAAATCAAACTCGAGATCGCCAGGTTGCCCAGTGGAGTCGATCCGGTCAGAGGGTTTGTCGTCATCGGACACGACTCGCGCCTGGGCCAGGTGGCCCGCAACCTCATCGACAATGCGCGTTCGTTCACCAAGCCCGGCAGCAAGCTGACCCTCCGTGTACGGAGGGTCGGTTCCGAGGTCGAATTCCGCGTCGACGACCATGGTCCGGGCATCCGCCCGGACAATCTCGAGCGGATCTTCGAGCGCTTTTATACCGACCGGCCAGAGAACAGCTTCGGTTCCAATTCCGGATTGGGGCTGTCGATCTCGAAGCAGATCATCGAAGCCCACAAGGGCCGTATCTGGGCGGAAAACCGCTACGGCAAGGCCGATGCCAATGGCGAGAAGCTGGTTCTGGGCGCCCGCTTCGTCGTGCGGATTCCAGCCGTTGCCGACGACTGGTCGCCACCCGATGTCTGACACGACAACGCTTCATGCGACCTGCGTTGCCCTCAGCGGCAATGGCATTCTCCTCCTGGGGCCGCCGGGTGCGGGCAAGTCGGATCTGGCCCTGCGTCTCATCGATCAGCCGGGCCGTGGCACCTCAGGGCTGTTGCGCCATGCACAACTTGTCGCCGACGACCAGGTTACGGTTGTACGGGACAACATGCAGCTCACGGCTTCCGCGCCGCCGCAACTCGCGGGCCTGCTCGAGATTCGCGGACTCGGCCTGATGCGACTTCCCGTCCTGCCATCGGCCGTGGTGGGCCTTGCCGTGCGGCTTGCCGATGCGGCGACAATCGAACGCATGCCGTACCCGGCGCAAAGCGGCTTCGATGTGCTGGGAGTGACGCTGCCGCTGGTGATGATCGATCCGAGGATGGCTTCGGCGGCGGCGCGGCTGCGCGCCGCAGCGGACTGGTTGGGCATGGTCTGAATGGTGTATTGCAACCCAATCGCGTTCCGGGCATTGTGCGCCTCCGCTGCAGAGAGGGAAACGGAGTGACGGCGAAGATATGATCGGTCTTGTTCTGGTCACCCATGGCCGTCTGGCCGAAGAGTTTCTTTCCGCGCTTGAGCATATCGTCGGGCCGCAAACCGGCATCGAAACCATTGCGATCGGCGCCGATGACAAGATGGAGGTGCGGCGCGCCGATATTGCAGCCGCCGTAACCCGCGCCGACCGGGGCGCCGGGGTCATCATCCTCACCGACATGTTCGGCGGCACGCCGTCAAACTTGGCCATTTCGCTGATGGAGATCGGCAAGGTGGAAGTGGTGGCGGGCATGAACCTGCCCATGTTGGTGAAACTTGCCCGGGTGCGCAAGGAGTCGGAACTCGACAAGGCCGCCTCGGCCGCCCAGGACGCCGGACGCAAGTATATCAATATCGCCAGCCAGGTCCTGGGAGAGTGACGTGCCGGCGCTCGTCAGAACCTTGTCCATCGTCAACCAGCGCGGCCTTCATGCGAGGGCCTCGGCCAAGTTCGTCAAGTGCGCCGAAGGTTTCGATGCCGATATCACGGTCAGCCGCGAGGGTCAGACGGTGCCAGCCACCTCCATCATGGGGTTGATGATGCTGGCGGCAGCCATGGGAACCACCATTACCGTCGAGGCTTCGGGCCCGCAGGCCGAAGCCGCCATTGCGGCACTCGAGACGCTGGTCGCCTCGCGTTTCGACGAGGAATAGAGCCGGACTATTCGGCCGGGAACTCGGGCCCGGCGATGTGCACGGCCAGCAGGCATCCGCCGGGCGTGTAGGAGCAATGCTCGGTGCCATCTCGAAGCCAGACGAGATCGCCCTTGCGGAACACCGTGCCGTCATTCTCGATCAGCTCGCCTTCCAGGATGAGGAACTGCTCATGGCCATTGTGCCGGTGGGGCCGCGTGGTCATGCCGGGCGGCATGCGGTAGACATGGAAGCCAACGCCCAGGGGCTGGCTGTCGTCGAGTTGAAGCACGCTGTCGCCCAGGGCCTCGTCATCGGGATAGACGAAGGGCTTGTAGTCGCCCTCATGGATATTGACGATGCGGCGGTCTTCGGATTTCACGGGTCGCAAGTTCAGTCTCCCTGCTCAGTCTGGTCTCTTGGTCATGATATTGCGGATGAGCCCGCGCTGTTCCAGCAAGGCAAGAGGGTCTTCGCCATCCAGCGGCGCGCAGGTTCGGTAAACTTCGAGGATCTCGGGCAACAGCATGCCGCGGCCATGGAAATACATGGCAGCCGCATAGCGGGCGAGGGCCGCACCTTCGGCCGATGACTTGCCGGTCAGATCGGCGAACTGCCTGGCGTCCTCTGCGGTTTCGATCCGGATCATTGGTTGGCCGCGATTGCCATCTGGATATCGCGCTCCCTCTTCCTTTCCGCCCGGTGCATGAGATAGCCCGCGACCGCGACACCGGTGCCGACGATGACGATGATGAGCGTGGCCAGGGCATTGATGTCGGGCGTCACGCCGAGCTTCACCTTGCTCCAGACCAGCAGCGGCAAGGTGGTCGAACCGGGACCCGACGTGAAGGCGGTGATCACCACATCGTCGAGCGAGATGGTGAAGGCCAGGAGCCAACCAGACACGATGGCGGGCGAGATGACCGGCAGGGTGATATCCTTCAGCACCTGCCAGGGCCTCGACCCCAGATCCATGGCGGCCTCCTCGATCGAGCGGTCCATAGCCGAGAGCCGCGACTGGATGATCACTGTCACATAGGTCATGGAGAAAGTGATGTGGGCTATGGTGATGGTGGTGAAGCCACGCTGGCCGGGCCAACCAATATATTCGGCCATCAGGATAAAGGCCATGAGCGACGAGATGCCGGTGATCACCTCCGGCATGATCAGTGGGGCCGTGACCAGACCCGAAAACAACGTCCGTGTGCGGAATGTCCTGAAACGAGCCAGCGCCAGGCCCGCCATGGTGCCGAGGATGGTTGCCAGGGTGGCACTCACCAACGCGATCTTGAGGGACAGGAGCGCTGCCTTGATGACCTGATCATTGCTCAGGAGCTTGCCATACCACTGGGTGGAAAAGCCACCCCAGACGGTGGCCAGCCGCGAGCGGTTGAAGGAGAAGACGATCATCGACAGGATCGGCACGTAGAAGAAGGCAAAGCCGAAACACAGGCAGGATATGAGAAAGACCGGACGGCGGTTCATGAGCCGCTCTCCGCTCCCGCTTGGGCGCGGCCCTCGAAATACTGATAGACCATCATCGGGACGACCAGCAGCAGAAGGAGCGCCACAGCCACGGCCGACGCCATGGGCCAGTCGCGCGCCGAGTTGAATTCGTCGCTGATGACCCGGCCGATCATCGGGCTCGCCGCGCTGCCCACCAGGCTCGGAATGATGAGTTCGCCGGAGGCCGGGATGAAGACGAGCAGGCCGCCGGCAATGATGCCCGGCACCGACAGCGGCAGGGTGACATCCCTGAACACCTGCCAGGGCCTCGAACCCAGATCCATGGCCGCCTCGTTCAAGGTCAGGTCCAGTTTTTCGAGATTGGCGTAGAGCGGCAGGATCATGAAGGGCAGGTAGGAATAGACCATGACCAGCACGACGGCGAAATTGCTGTTCATCATCGGGATCGACCGAATGGCCCAGTCGGCGGGCACCACGGCGTTGTAGACAGCGGTCAGCGCCTTGTTGAACCAGCTGTTCGATCCCATCATGCCGATCCAGGCATAGACGCGGAGCAGGAACGACGTCCAGAACGGCAGGATCACCAGCATCAGCAGGATATTGCGCCAACTCTTCGACACCCGGGTGATGCCGAGCGCCATGGGATAGCCCAATAGCAAACACAGCAGCGTGGCCACGAAGGCATTCACCACCGATGTGGCAAAGCCGCGGATATAGAGTGTATCGTGGAACAGCCGGGCGAAATTCTTAAGGTCGATGAAGGGGAAGGCATCATGATAGCCGAAGGGCGGCGCAGTCGAGGTGCGGATCGCCAGGCTCATGGCGATGACGATCAGGAAGGGAACGAGAAAGAAGGCGACGAGCCAGGCATAGGGCGCGGTGATGATGGCGCTGCGCCAGCCGGTGCGATTGAACCAGGTCCGCACCTCCCTACTCCGTCAGCAGGATGGCCGAGGATGGATCGAAGGACAGCCAGACCTCATCCTCCCATTGGGCCACCCGTCCGGATTCACCGAACCTTCTGGCGTTGACGCTGTTGACCAGCACCAATTGTTCCGACGGGAGCTTGATGCGGTAGAGCGAATCCTTGCCAAAATAGCCGAGATCGCTGACCGTGCCCTGGATGGCATTGAGGGTCCCACCGGGCGCTTCGCGAGACAGCAGAATCTTCTCCGGCCTTATGGCGACGGTGACCTTGGTGCCCTTCGGAAGAATGGCCTCGTGTTTCACGACGAGCGGCCGATCGACGGCCGCTGCCTCAATGACGAGGCTATCGTCGGTCGCGGCCACCACCAGGCCGTCGAACTGATTGATGGAGCCGATGAAGTCGGCCACGAAACGACTGGCGGGAAATTCATAGATGTCGGTCGGCGAGCCGACCTGGCGGATCATCCCGTGATCCATCACCGCGATGCGGCTCGACAGGGTCATCGCCTCTTCCTGGTCGTGGGTGACGACGATGAAGGTGATGCCCGTGCGGTCCTGGATGTTCATCAGTTCGAACTGGGTGTGTTCCCGCAGTTTCTTGTCGAGGGCACCCAGGGGCTCGTCGAGAAGCAGGAGCTTGGGCTGCTTGGCAAGTGCGCGGGCGAGCGCCACACGCTGACGCTAGCCGCCCGAGAGCTGGTGCGGCTTCCGGCCGGAAAATTCCGCGAGCTTGACCAGATCGAGCATTTCGCGCACCCGATCCTGACGCTGGGTGGCGGACATGGCCTCGTGCTTCAGGCCGTAGCCGACGTTCTGCGCCACGGTCATGTGCGGGAAAAGGGCGTAGGACTGGAACATCATGTTGACCGGACGCTCGTAGGGCGGCAGGCCGGTCATGTCCTGGCCGTCGATAAAGATACGTCCTTCCGTCGGTTGCTCGAAGCCGGCGAGCATGCGGAGCAAGGTGGTCTTGCCGCAACCGGAACCGCCAAGCAACGAGAACAGTTCGCCCTTGAAGATATCGAGCGATACCTGGTCGACGGCCTTGAACGCGCCAAACGCCTTGGTTACGCGGTCGATGCGCACGAATGGCGCTTGCGATGCGGATGTCATTCAGGTCCCCGGAAAGGCCGCCCGGCCAGCGTCGGCCGGGCGATCAGGCATCAGCCACTCTTGATGTCGCTCCAGGCGCGGGTCATGGCGCGTTCCTGCTCCTCGCCGAGCGGCTGGGGCGCCCAGAGGCGCTGCATGGTCGCCTCATCGGGATAGACCGCCGGATTGTTGAGGACAGCCTCGTCGATGAAGGGCTTCGAGGCGGCGTTGCCATTGGCATAATTGGTATAGTTGGTGCACTTGGCGATAACTTCCGGCTGAAGCAGATAGTCGAGGAACTTGTAGGCATTCTCGACATGGGGCGCATCGGCCGGAATGCACATGCAGTCAACCCAGGCCGGAGCGCCGGTCTTCGGGACATAATAGGCCAGGTTAATCTCGACGCCCGCCTCCTCGGCCCTGGTCTTTGCGGTTGAATAGTCGCCCGACCAGTTGTTGATGACGCAGAGTTCCTTGTTGGGAATGGCATTGAGGTAGTTGGTGTTGTCGAAGGTGCGGATGTGCTCGCGGACCGGCTTGAAGGCGTCGACCACAGCCTGGTAGTCGGCGACATTCGTGGTGTCTCCATCCTTGCCGAGGTAACGCAGCATCATCAGAACGACGTCGGTTGGCGAATCGAGGATCGAGATCCCGCAGTCGGCGAGCTTGGCAGCATTCTCCGGCTTGAAGATGGTGTCGAGCGACTCGAGATCGGCATCGGGCAGCCGCTCTTTCACCATGTCGATGTTGTAGGTGATGCCGACCGAACCCCACATGTAGGGAATGGCATAGTCGTTCCCCGGGTCCCAGCCGGCGAGAATGCGCAAGACCTCCTTGTCGAGATTGCCCCAGCCGGACAGCTTGGACCTGTCGAGCTTCTGGTAGATGCCGGCCTTGATGAAGCGCGGCATGTCGAGCCCGGCCATGTCGACGACATCATAGCCGGTGCTGCCGGCCAGCATCTTGGCCTGCATTTCCTCGGCCGAGCTGTAGGTATCATAAGTGACGGCGATGTTGGTGGCCGACTGGAAATCCTCGATGGTGGTCTCGCCGATATAGTCGGCCCAATTATAGACATTGAGCACGGCATCTTCGGCGCGGGCCCGGCGCACATAAGGCATGGCCAGCACCGCACCACCCCCAAGGGCGGCGAGCGCCCCGCGTCTTGTCAGTTTCGTCATGTTTCTCTCCCTGATTCGGGCTCTCCGGCCCTTCAATGGTCAAGCACTTCAAACTGGAATCGCGGCGCTGTCAAATGCCCGCTGCCACCAGCGACCGGTTGAGATCGGCGATGGTGCCGTCCTTCGGCTCCCGCGCGAGACCCAGCACGGGCAGCGCCCGACGCAGGTGATCGTGGTGACTTCTGACGCCCATCTCGAGGTCGGACAGATGGAAGTCATCGAAGGCCTTCGACTTCATGGATTCATCCGACCAGATGGTGAGCTGAACATCTTCGCGCCCGGTTTCACGATCGATGCGCTGGGCCAGGTAACGAGCGAGTTTCTGGGCCCTGCTCTCTTCGGGCCGGCGATAGACGGCGCCCCGCTGGAGGGTATTGGAAACCGCCAGCGGAAACTCCTGATAGAACTGCACCAGTTCCGGCGTCACCGCGATCACGCAATTGGGGAAGAGGCCGAAATAGGTCCAGCGGCGGCGCAGATCTTCCGGGAGCCACGTTTGTTCGGGAGCATGTTTCAGATAGTGACGCACGCTCCAGCGTCGGCCGCCGTGGCTGCTGTAGGTGCCGGTGGCGCGATTGATGCTGTCCCGGTAGGGCTCGTCGACATAGGTCGCGCCATAAAGGTCCTGCAAGGCCGGATGGGCCATCGCGACGTGATAACCCTCATTGTCGACGTCACGGACGGACTTCCAGTTCACCGGCGTGGCGAATTCGTAGAAGCCCTTGGTAGGGACCACCTCCGCCATGCGGTAGTGTTCGACCTCGGGCGCGAAGCGCGCCATGAGCCTGGACAGCGGCGGCTGCGGCCCAGGCTGAAAGCGGATGAAGATGAAGCCGTTCCACAGGTCGATGTCGAGTGGCTTCAAGCCGAAGCGGCTCTTGTCCATGGCGCCGAAGCTCTGCGGACGCGCAGCACCACGCAAGGTTCCGTCGAAATTATAGACCCAGCCGTGGAAGGGGCAGACAAGCGCGTTCCTGCAATGGCCCTTGCGGTCGCCCACGATTCGCGAGCCGCGGTGCCGGCAGAGATTGTGGAAAGCGCGCACAACACCCTTGTCGTCGCGCAGGATCAGAGCGCGCTCGTCGGCAATGTCGAGGGTGAAATAGTCGCCAGACGCGGGAATGTCGCTGACATGGCCGGCCAGCTGCCAATGGGTGAGAAAGACCTGTTCGATCTCCAGCCTGAGCGCTGCCGGACTGTGGTAGGTCCAGGCGGGCAGGCCACGGCGGTCCCAGTCGTTGGCCGCCTCGGGGGCGTCGCGCTTCACGGCAGCTTTCATCACCAGTCTCCAGCTTGTTCACGACGGAAAAAGTCTCGGATATTGTTGACTGAACTGTCAATCAAAATCATCCAAAGCGGTTTATCCCTTTGAAATCGCCGGAAACCTTTGATAGCTAGACGCAGCAGGAGAATGATCCATGATGGCAGAAACCTTTCGTGACTGGATTGGCCGGAGTGTCACCCGCGAGGACGTGGCCTCACCCCGGCTGCTGGCCGAATACCGAGCGACGCTGGAGCCTTTTCTTTTCCGCCCGGACGATGACACGGCTTGCCCACCCGGCTTCCACTTCGGGCTTGCCCCGGCGACCCCGGCGATGACCGGCCTGGCACCGGACGGCAGCGAGGCGCGGGGGGCGCTGCTGCCACCCATTCCCCTGCCCCGACGCATGTGGGCCGGTGGCGCGATCGAGACCCATGGACCGGTCGTGCCCGGCGCGCGGGTGCGGCGGGTTTCGACGGTTGCCGATGTGCAGTATCGCGAGGGCAAATCGGGAGCCCTCTATTTCGTTTCGGTGCGCCATGAGATCGAGAGCGATGGCAAGCCGGCGGTGACCGAGCGCCAGGACCTGGTGTTCCGGGCGGAAGGATCGAAGCCCTCTTCCGGCCAAGCCGTGGCAATTCCAGCAGGGGGCCTTCGCTGGACGGTGCCAGCTTCCGCCATCCTGCTGTTCCGTTTCTCGGCCTTCACCTTCAACGGGCACCGAATCCACTATGATGAATCCTATTGCCGGGAAGAAGGCTATCCGGGCCTCGTCGTGCATGGCCCGATGCAGGCGGCCCTGATGTTCAATCAGGCGGCGGCTGCGATGGGCACAGTGCCGCGGCGCTTCGATTATCGCTGCGTGGCGCCGCTGTTCGCCGGCCCCGACTTCACCGTGCATGCGATGAAGACCGGTGGCGGCGCTTCAAGCCGCATCATCCGGCATGACGGCATCACAACGGCGGAAGGCCAAGCTGACGCTCCAGGAACATGAGGAGCATGACCGTCTTGGCATCGACGATGCCGCCCGAGGCTGCCAGGCGGCGGGCCTCATCGAGTGGTATTTCGAGCACTTCGATATCCTCGCCCTCATGGGGATGGCCACCGCCCTCGCCGACGCGGTCTCCTTCGCCATAGGTGGCGAGAAACAGGGTGAGACGCTCGGTGACCGCACCAGGTGTCATGAAGACATTGGCCATCCGGCGCAGGTCGTGAAGCCGGAAACCCAGTTCTTCCTCGGCCTCGCGCCTGGCGCATGTGGCCGGATCATTGCCATCGAGCAGGCCGGCGCAGACCTCGATCAGGTTACCGTCGCCGTCCACGAGATGGGCCGGCAGACGAAACTGCCGGACGAGAAGCACGGTGCGGCGCAGGGGATCATAGGGAAGGACTGCGGCACCATGCCCATGATCATGCACCTCGCGCACCAACCGCTCGATTCGCCCATCCCGGCGGGTGTAGCGGATGACATAGCGGTCGAGCCTAGCCCAGCGGTGTGACAGGGTCTCGACAGATTCAATGGTGACGCGACCAGTCATGGCCGCTCCTTCTTCACCTGGTCGATGATGGCGGTGGCCAGCGGGGTGCGCACCATGCTCTCCACCTCGACAGACAGGCGTCTGCGCCAGTTGGGATTCTCCTGGTCCGTACCCGGAACATTCAAGGGATCGACCTCATTGGCAAGATCGTCAACCTGGATCAGCATGACCCGGCTCGGCGTTGCCGCCACAAAGCCGTGGGCCGCGACCGACGCCGCTTCAAGCGCTGGAGCGGCGGCACCGGTGGCCGCGTCAAGACACGCGATCTCGTGCTGCCGTGACTGGCGGCGGCGGCCGGCCTCGGCAGCATCAATCAGGCCGATGCCTTGCTCGATGGCAACATCGCGCGCCTCGCGCCAGCCGCGGAAGGTCGGCAGGTCATGGGACGCGAGGCAGGCCAGTGCCATGTCTGGATAGTCCTGGCGCGGCGCGAAGTCCTCGCCGCGGCGCTCGAACCAGAGGACCCGGTAGGACAGGATATCGGCCCCAGCGAGTTTGTTGCGCAACCCATCGGGAATGGTGCCGAGGTCCTCGCCAACAACCATGCAATTCTGCCTGCGGCTCTCGATAGCGGTGAGCGCGATCAGGGCATCGAGCGGAAAGTTCACGTAGGCGCCGAAGCGGCCCTCGGCACCGCGCGGTACCCAGAACTGGCGCATGAAGCCCAGGATATGGTCGATCCGCAGAGCTGCCGCATGGCGCATGTTGGCGGCCAGCACGGCCCGCAGGGGCTGAAAGTCCGATCGCGCCAGGGCCAGCGGCGAACAGGGCGGGAGGTTCCAGACCTGCCCGGCGCGGGAGAAGGGATCGGGTGGCGCCCCCAGCGATACGCCTTGCGCATAGATTTCCGGCGCCTGGCCGATCTCGCCGCCGTCAAAAGCGGAGCCGAGCGCCAGGTCGCGGTAGAGATTGCCCTGGCTTGCGGCCTCCGCCAACTGACGTTCGGCGATCCACTGGAGGAAGGCACGATAGACGATCCGCTCCTCCGAGAGTTTCTCCGCGGCCCGCTTGGCTTCAAAGATGCCGTGGTGCCTGAGGTCTTCGCCGCCTTGCGCGATGAAGGCGGCAAGCTCGGCATTTGCACCCATATCGGCGAAGGCCTGCTCCAGAACCTTGCTCTTGGCCAGCCAGACCGCCACATAGTCGACGTGGTGCAGCTTCTCGATCCGGGCGAAGGCTGCGCGGTTCCGCTCGGCAGCCTTGGCCGCGCGCGGCGAGGGAACAGTCTGCAGCAAGGCAGGGATATTGATGTAGATCGGATCGATGTAGCGGCGATCCGATGGCTGGTAGGGACTGGCGCGGCTGCGATCCGCCGGAAACATGTGATGGAGCGGATTGAGGCCGGCATAGCGGCCGCCGATCTCCGATGTGATGCCGGCAAAGCGGCGCAGGGTCTCGAGGTCGCCAATGCCGCCATCGCCTTCGTGGCGCAGGGCGTAGAGATGGGAGGCGAGGCCGAAGACCCGGTGGTCGCTGGCGATATCCTCCGGCAGATGGCATCGGCCGGGCGTTGCGATCAGCAGCGAGGGAGCATCCGTCGACGCGTCATCGCGCAGCAGGTGGCAGCCCCTGGGAAGAGACAGCGCCGGAATCTCACCGGGGGCCACCTCGATCTGGCGTACCTGACCATCATCCCCGGTGATGACCAGTCGTCGCCGACGCTCGGCCGGCGTGGCAACCGGCGACGGACGACCCGCGGCCACGACTGCCGGAAGGCGCCGCTGCCGCAAGTCACGCAAGGACGCCTCGGCCTCATCGGGCGACCCGTGCGGAATGCGCAGGGCGGTGAGGATGGCGCGCAGGGAGTCGGGTGCGACCTGGTGATGGGTGCCATCGACCTCCCACCAATCGCGTTCGATGCCGGCGGCGGCGGCCAGTTGGCCCAGTGCCTCATCCGGGAGACCGCGGGCAACGGTCCTTTCCTCAGCGTAGAGCGCCACGGACCGGGCGGGAAGGTCAGGCCCGTCGGCGGAGCAGAACACCCGGGTCCAACGCCACCCATCGCGGTGCGGCAGGGTGGGCCGTAGCGGCTTGTCGCCCCGATTGACCCAGATTGCCACCCGCGCCCGCTCCTGCGCGAGCAGCAGGCCAAGAACGGCGGCATTGGGGTCCTGCCAGTCCATGATGGCACCCTCCGCGGCAAGCCATTGGGCATCGGCGAGGCCGGTGTCCGAGTCACGGGCGCCCGACAGAAAGCGGTCACCGGCGAGAACCGGGAACTGCTGGCGCAGCCGGACCAGACTTGCGGTGAAGGCGATCAGGTCGTGGTCGGCGGCCACCCAATCGAGCCAGGTCGTGTCATTGTCCTGGGCATAGGCATTGTTGTTGCCGTTCTGGGTCCGGCCGAACTCATCTCCGGCGGTGAGCATCGGCGTGCCGTGAGAGAAGAAGAGCGTGGCCAGCAGGGCCCGCACATTGCCGCCCGGCCACACCGGTTCGTGGCCATTGCCATCGCGATTATCCTCGCCATTGGCGTGATTGTTCTTCACAGCATGGCTCACCACGTCGCGCAATGTGAAGCCGTCATGGGCAGCGACATAATTGACGCTGCAGGCGGGGCGGCGATGGGGGCCAAAAACATCCGAGGACCCCGCAAGCCGGGTGGCAAGCGCATTGACGGCGCCGGCATCGCCACGCCAGAAGCGGCGCACGTCATCGCGATAGCGGTCGTTCCATTCCCGCCAGCGGGCCGGAAAACCGCCGAGGCGGTAGCCGCCGGGACCCACGTCCCATGGCTCGGCGACCATCACCCGCCGCGACAAGACCGGATCCTGTTCGATGGCGGCCAGCAACGGCGCTTCGGCCTCGAAACCCTCGTCACGGCGGCCCATGACCGGCGCCAGGTCGAAACGGAAACCATCGATCCCGGTCTGGGCAATCCAGCGCCGCATGGCATCCATGGCGAGCCGCATCACCGGGGCGCGGTCCAGCGCCAGGGTATTGCCACAGCCGGTGTCGTTCACCAGGGCGCCATCGGCATGGCGATAGTACAGCGCGTTGTCGAGGCCACGCAGCGACAGGGTGGCGCCATGTTCGTCGCTCTCACCCGAGTGATTGAAGACCACATCGAGAAGCACCCTGATTCCCGCCGCATGGAGCGCCGTGACGGCTTCGCGGACTTCAGCGAGGCCGCCGGGGGCGAGGCGCGGATCGGGCGCCATGAAGGTTATCGGATTATATCCCCAGGCATTGGTGAGCCCCAGGGGCGGCAGATGGCGCTCGTCGATCCAGGCGGCAAGCGGCATGAGTTCGACGGTATCGACGCCGAGTTTCACCAGGTGATCGAGAACCGCCGGTTCGGCAAGCCCCGCCACGGTGCCGCGCCTGGCCGCCGGCACCTGCGGATGGCGCATGGTGAAGGCCTTGACCGGAAGCTCGTAGATGAAGCACGGCGCGGCCTGCGGCAGGAGGTCGGCCGCAGGCATGGCTTCTTCGACGATGCACTTGGGTACCAGGGCTGCGGTTTCGGCTGCGCGGCGGGTCAGATCCACATGATGGACGAAGGCCCCATCCAGGCGCGTGGCATAGGGATCGACGAGCAGTTTGGCGGGATCGAAGCGATGTCCCTGGGCCGGATCCCACGGACCCTCGGCGCGCAAGCCATAACGCGCCCCGGCCGCGGCGCCAGCGATGAAGCCATAATGCACATTGCCAAGCCGATCAGGCAAGGCGAAGCGGTGAAGCTCTTCGCGGCCCTCGGCGTCGAAGAAGGAGATGAAGATGCGCGTGGCATGACGCGACACGACCGCCACGTTGACGCCATCCTCACATAGGGTGACGCCGAGCGGCTCTGGCTGCCCACGATCCCTTGTCAGGCGATAGCTCAGGTGATCACCGTCGGCGCGCTGCGACCGGTGCGGTCTTCAATGTCAGGTATCGATCGCGACAAGGCGATAAGCGGCGCGAGGGCCTGCTGGGTCTCGGTCTCATGGCGGGCCGGATCGGCCTCATAGCGCTCGATATAGACGCGCAGGGTGGCACCGGCCGTGCCGGTGCCCGAGAGGCGATAGATGATGCGCGCGCCGTCGCTGAAGATTAAGCGGATGCCTTGCCCGGTGGTCCGCAAACCATCGACTGGATCATCATAGGCAAAATCGTCGGCGGTGACGATGCCGTGCTGACCCGAAAGTTTCGGCAACTGGTCGCGCAGATACTTCATCAGGCCATTGGCGGCCTCGGAATCGACTTCCTCGTAATCATGGCGGGAATAGAAGTTCCGCCCATAGTCACGCCAATGTTCGCGCACGATGTCGGCCACGCTTTCGCGGCGCCTGGCGATGATGTTCAACCACATGAGAACCGCCCAAAGACCATCCTTCTCGCGGACGTGATTGGAACCGGTGCCGAAGCTCTCTTCGCCACAGAGCGTGGCGAGGCCCGCATCGAGCAGATTGCCGAAGAATTTCCAGCCGGTCGGCGTTTCGTAGCAGGCGATGCCGAGTTTCGCGGCCACCCGGTCAGGGGCGCAACTCGTCGGCATCGACCGGGCGATCCCAGCAAGGCCCGCTGCATAGCCGGGGACCAATCTGGCGTTGGCCGCAAGAATGGCAAGCGAGTCCGATGGCGTCACATACATGCCGCGGCCGATAATCAGGTTGCGGTCGCCATCGCCATCGGAGGCGGCGCCGAAATCGGGACCACCGGACGAGAGCACCAGATCGCACAGTTCCCCGGCATGGACGAGATTGGGATCGGGGTGGTGGCCACCGAAATCGGGCAAGGGCGTGCCGTTCATCACAGTTCCCGGCGGAAACCCCAGGAGACCTTCGAGAATGGCATGGCCATAGGGGCCGGTGATGGCGCCCATGGCATCGAAACGCATGCGGAAACCGGATTTGATCAGTTCACGGATGGCATCGAAATCGAACAGCTGCTGCATCAGTTCGGCATAGTCAGCCACGGGGTCGATCACCTCCACCACCGTGGTGCCGAGCTGCACCGCGCCGATCCGGTCGAGATCGATGTCTGGTGCATCGAGCGTGCGGTAGGCGGCGATGGTCTTGGTTCGGGCGAAGATCGCGTCGGTGATTTTCTCCGGCGCCGGACCGCCATTGGCGGCATTGAACTTGATGCCGAAGTCGCCATCGGGCCCGCCCGGATTGTGGCTCGCCGACAGGACGATGCCCCCGAAAGCCAGGTATTTCCGGATCACGTTCGAAGCGGCAGGTGTCGACAGCAAGCCGTTTCGCCCGACGAGGACCTTGCCGAAGCCATTGGCCGCAGCCATGCGGATGGCGACCTGCACTACCTCCTTGTTGTAGAAGCGGCCGTCGCCGCCGATCACCAGGGTCTTGCCGGCATAGCCGTCGAGCGAATCGAACAGTGACTGGATGAAGTTCTCGGCATAATTGGGCTGCTGGAAGACCGGGACTTTCTTGCGCAGGCCCGACGTGCCCGGCTTCTGGTCGTCGTAAGGGGTGGTCTCGACCGTCACAATCATCATCTTCTCCGCCCGCTTGGACCGCATGGCCGGCGTCATGCCCGTCTGCCAAGCTTGTACATGCGAACGTCAGCGATTAACAGTCTGACGCAATGTCCATGGCTTATGGCGGGAAATGAATGCACCCCTGATCCTGCGGCTCGTTGCAGCCATGCTGGTCGCCTGCTTCTGCGCGGCGCTGCCGGCGCGCGCCCAGCACGTGCCGCACTCGCCGACCGAGGCCGTGGACAACGCGATGGCGCCGGCCCTTCCGCGGCCCGGTTCCAGCCAGAGCGAGGCCGAACTCGACGAGCAGCGCAAGAAGCTCGACGGGCTGGTGGTCGAGCTGACCGGGATTTCCAAGCAGGTCGCGGCCAACAGCAGCGATGACCAGAAGCTGGTCGCCATCAAGGGGCGGCTGGATGCGATCTCGAGCGAGATCCTCGGCGCCGCCGTGGCCTTCCGTCCACGCCTGTCGGAGATCAATACGCGGCTGGACCAGCTCGGCGCGCCGCCCGCCGACGGACAGCCGCCGGAGCCTGAGGCGGTCACCGAAGAGCGCAACAAGCTGACGCGCGAGAAGGCGGACATCAACGCGCTGATCGGCGAGCAGGAGGACATCGCGCTCACCACCGCAAAGCTGACGGAGCAGGTGGTGGCGCTCAGGCGCGACCTGTTCGCCAAGCGGCTGCTGCAGCGTGTCGACCTGCGCCAGACGATCGAAAGCCAGGTCCTCGTCGATACGGCCGACATGCTCGACGGCATCTGGCGCAAGACCAGTTCGTGGCTGCGCTTTGCCGTGCGCTTCAAGCTGAACGCCGTGCTCGGCGTGCTGTTCTTCTCGCTGCTTGCCGCCTATCTGATCATGTTCCTTGGGCGGCAGCTCTTCGACACGCTTCGCGACCGCATCCTCGGGCACGGCGACCCGACCTATCTCGACAAGGTGTCGGCAGCCTTCTGGTCGACGGTCATCCCGACCATGGCGATGACCGTCTTCCTCGGCCTGACCTATACGCTGCTCGACCAGTTCAGCATTCTGACCGGCTCGATGGCGACGCTGGTCGTCGCGCTGTTCAACATCATCGGCGTGATCTACTTCGTGCGCCGGCTCTCCACGGCGATCCTGCGGCCGCGCCGCAAGGCCTGGCGGCTGTTCCCCGTTACCGACGCGGCGGCGTTCAAGCTGCGCGGGCTCGTAGTCGCCATGGCCATCGTCATCGGCCTCGATTTCCTGGTGTCGGTCGGCGCCCGCGTGCAATCGTCGCCGCTCGGCGTCAGCGTGCTCAGCAACACCATCGCCGTGCTGCTGGTCGGCATCCTCATCATCATCATCGCCGGGTTGAAGCTGTTCGAGGACGAGGACGGGACACCGCGACCCTGGGGCAGTGGGACGAGGGCGATCCTCTATATCCTCGGCCTGTTCCCGATCGCGGCGGCACTGCTCGGATATCTTGGCCTGGCGATCTACGCATCGCGGCAGATCGTGGTCAACGGCGCCTTCGTGGTCACCGCGATCATCGGCTTCATGACGGCCAGCGCCATCGGCCAGGAGAATGCGCTCGGCAACACGCGCATCGGCCGCTGGATACGCCGGCACTACGATCTCTCCGACACCACCGTCGACCGCCTCGGCATCCTGGCGAGCGTGGCCGTCAACATCCTCGTCGTGGCGACGCTGCTGCCGCTGATGCTGCTGCAGATGGGGTTCCAGCCGGCCGACGTCGCGAACTTCGCGTCGGTCGCCATGTCGGATATCCAGATCGGCTCCGTCTCGTTCTCGCTGGTGGGTATCCTCACCGGTATCGTCGTCTTCGTCATCGGCTTTTTCCTGACGCGTCTGCTGCAACGGTGGCTCGACCGCAACGTGATGGCGCGCGGCCGCGTCGAAACGGGCGTGCGCAACTCGGTGCGCACCGCGGTCGGCTATGCCGGCGTGGCGATCGCCGGGCTGTTCGGCATCTCGGCGGCGGGCATCGATCTCTCCAACCTGGCGCTGGTCGCCGGCGCGCTGTCGCTCGGCATCGGCTTCGGCCTGCAGAACATCGTCTCCAACTTCGTGTCGGGCCTCATCCTGCTTGCCGAGCGGCCGATCAAGGTGGGCGACTGGATCGAGGCCGGCGGCGTATCGGGAACGGTCAAGCGCATCAACGTGCGGGCAACGGAGATCGAAACCTTCCAGCGCCAGACGGTGATCATGCCCAATTCGGAACTGATCAATGCCGCTGTCGGCAACTGGATGCACAAGAGCAAGCTCGGGCGCGGCGAAGTCGGCATCGGCGTTGCCTACGGTACCGATCCGAAGCTGGTCAAACAGCTGCTGCTGGAGATCGTGCAGAACCATCCCCTGGTGCTGAACGTCCCCGAGCCGTTCGTCGCATTCATGGATTTCGGCGCGTCGTCGCTCGACTTCGAGGTGCGCTTCTTCCTGGCCGATATCGGCAACCGGCTGGACGTATCGACCGACATCCGCTTCGCCATCGTCGAACAGTTCGCGCAGCACGGTATCGAAATTCCGTTCCCGCAGCGCGACCTCAACATCACGGCGAGTTCGGTGCGGGCGCTGTCGAAGGTCTTCGGCGAGAGGCCGGGCACGGCCGCGGGCGCGGCAAACCGTGCGCGCGGCGTGAAATCCGAAGCAGCGGATGCCGGACAGGGGGAAGAGGCCGCGCCGAAGCGCAGGCGGCGG
>JAGRLX010000074.1 GCA_020441605.1 Alphaproteobacteria bacterium | reverse complement strand
CAAGCTCTGCGAGGCCATCTGCCCGGCTCAGGCCATAACCATCGAGGCTGGCCCCCGCCGCAACGACGGCACCCGCCGCACCACCCGCTACGACATCGACATGGTTAAATGCATCTACTGCGGCTTCTGCCAGGAGGCTTGTCCTGTGGATGCCATCGTCGAGGGCCCCAATTTCGAATTCGCCACCGAGACGCGTGAGGAACTTCTCTTTAACAAGGAGAAGCTGCTTGCCAATGGTGACCGCTGGGAGCGTGAAATCGCGAGGAACATCGCGATGGACGCGCCATACCGGTGAGGAGGTAACATGATCGCTGCACTGTTCTTCTATCTCTTTTCGGCACTTGCGATCGCTTCGGCCGTAATGGTCATCTCGTCGCGCAATCCGGTCCATTCGGTGCTGTTCCTGATCCTTTGCTTTTTCAATGCGGCGGGTCTGTTCATCCTTATGGGCGCCGAGTTCCTGGCGATGATCTTGGTCGTGGTCTATGTGGGCGCGGTTGCGGTGCTGTTCCTCTTCGTGGTCATGATGCTCGACGTCGACTTTGTGGAACTGCGCCAGGGCATGCTCAACTACCTTCCGGTCGGCGGTACCATTGGTCTCATCGTCCTGGCCGAACTCGCCATGGTAGTGGGCGGCTGGGCCGTCGATCCGGCAAGCGTGACGACTGCCGCGCCTGCGCCGTCGGACGTCACCAATACCGAGGCACTCGGACGCATTCTGTACACGGACTACATTTATTACTTCCAGGCGGCGGGCCTGGTGCTTCTGGTCGCCATGGTCGGGGCCATTGTCCTGACGCTACGTCATAAGCAGGGCGTAAAGCGCCAGAACATTTCGGACCAGGTAGGGCGGACACCGGCCACCGCCATCGAAATCCGCAAAGTCAAGCCGGGGCAGGGGCTCTGATCATGGACATCGGTCTTTCACACTATCTCACCGTGGCCGCCATTCTCTTTACGGTCGGCATCTTCGGCATCTTCCTGAACCGCAAGAATGTCATCGTGATCCTGATGTCGATCGAGCTCATGCTGCTCGCGGTCAACATCAACCTGGTTGCCTTTTCGACCGCGCTGCATGATCTCGTTGGCCAGGTCTTCGCGCTGCTGGTGCTGACCGTAGCAGCCGGCGAAGCGGCGATCGGGCTCGCCATCCTGGTGACCTATTTCCGCAACCGCGGTTCGATTGCGGTTGAAGACATCAATCTCATGAAGGGCTGACGGCAACCATGTACCAGGCCATCGTCTTCCTCCCGTTGCTCGGCGCATTGATCGCCGGCCTATTCGGCACCAAGGCCTTCAAGGGGCTGGGATCCGATGCAGCCGTCTATGGCGAACATGAAGCTCACGCCCATGATGAGCACCATGGCCATGACGACCATGGGCACCATGGCCATTACGACGGCCCCATGTGGCCGATGTATCTGACCACCGCGCTGCTTTGCGTGTCTGCTGTCCTGTCCTGGATCGTGTTCGTTGGCTTCCTCCATGAACCCTTAGTGGAGAAGGTCGAGGTTCTGCGTTGGGTGAATTCGGGTGCCCTTACCGCAAACTGGACACTGCGCATTGATACTTTGACGGCGGTCATGCTGGTGGTGGTCAATACCGTGTCGGCCCTGGTCCATATCTACTCGCTTGGCTACATGAGCCACGATGAGCATCAGCCCCGCTTCTTTGCCTATCTGTCGCTCTTCACTTTCGCGATGCTGATGCTGGTGACTTCGGACAATCTGCTGCAGATGTTCTTCGGNNCTTCGGCTGGGAAGGCGTCGGTCTTGCCTCCTATCTGCTGATTGGCTTCTGGTACACCCGAGAGAGCGCCAATGCTGCTGCGATCAAGGCTTTCGTCGTCAACCGTGTCGGCGACTTTGGTTTTGCGCTCGGCATCTTTGGGTGTTTCTTCGTTTTTGGCTCGATCGAGTTCGATACGATCTTTGGCGCGGTCCAGGGCCAGATGGGGAAGAGCCTCCACTTCCTGTCCTGGGAAGTCGACACGCTGACCACGCTCTGCCTCCTGCTGTTCATGGGCGCCATGGGCAAATCGGCACAGTTTCTTCTGCACACCTGGTTGCCGGACGCCATGGAAGGCCCTACGCCAGTTTCGGCACTGATCCATGCTGCCACCATGGTGACCGCGGGTGTCTTTCTCGTCGCCCGCATGTCACCTATGTTCGAATTGGCGCCCTATGCCAAGGACGTGGTGGTCATCATCGGTGCCGTGACCGCCTTCTTTGCCGCAACCGTCGGTCTGGTACAAAACGATATCAAGCGCGTCATCGCCTATTCGACTTG
>JAGRLX010000424.1 GCA_020441605.1 Alphaproteobacteria bacterium | reverse complement strand
GCGGGCCAAGCAGGACCAGTTGAAAGACAAGGAGCGGATCAGCGTTCTGCCGCTTCTCATTCACGGCGATGCGGCCTTTGCGGGCCAGGGTGTCGTGGCCGAATGTTTCGGGCTGTCGGGCCTGCGGGGTCATCGCTCCGGCGGCTCGATACACTTCATCGTCAACAACCAGATCGGCTTCACCACCAGCCCGATCTGGTCGCGTTCTTCGCCCTATCCATCGGATGTGGCGAAGATGATCGAAGCGCCGATCCTGCATGTCAATGGCGATGATCCGGAGGCCGTGGTCTATGCGGCCAAGATCGCCACGGAATTCCGGCAGAAGTTCAAGAAGCCCGTTGTCATCGACATGTTCTGCTACCGCCGCTTCGGTCACAACGAGACTGATGAGCCGGCCTTCACGCAACCGCTGATGTACAAGCGGATCGGCCAGCATCAGACCACGGTGGCCATCTACGGCAAACGGCTGATCGACGAGGGCGTGATCACCAGCGACGAACTCGATCAGATGAAGGCCGAGTACCGCAAGACCCTCGACGACGATTTCTCGGTCGCAGAGGGCTACAAGGCCAACAAGGCGGATTGGCTCGATGGCCGATGGGCCGGGCTGAAGGCCGCCAAGGATCACGAAGACCCGCGCCGCGGCATGACCGGCGTTGCCGAAGGAAAGCTGAAGGAGATCGGCCTCAAGCTGACCAAGGTGCCGAAGACCTTCAAGGTGCACCGGACCATGCAGCGTGTGCTTGATGCGCGGCGCAAGATGATCGAGGATGGGGTCGGCCTGGACTGGGCCATGGCCGAGCATCTCGCCTTCGGAACGCTCCTTATGGAAGGATTCCCGGTGCGCCTGTCGGGCCAGGACGTCCAGCGCGGAACCTTCTCACAGCGCCATGCGGTGCTGGTCGATCAGGAAACCGAAAAGCGCTACACGCCGCTTAACCACCTGATCAAGGGCCAGCAGGTCAAGCTCGAGGCGATCAATTCGATGCTGTCGGAGGAGGCGGTCCTCGGCTTCGAGTATGGCTATTCGCTGGCGGAACCCAACGCGCTCACCCTCTGGGAAGCCCAGTTCGGCGACTTCGCCAACGGGGCCCAGGTGGTGTTCGACCAATTCATCTCGTCGAGCGAACGCAAGTGGTTGCGCATGTCGGGTCTCGTCTGCCTGTTGCCGCACGGCTACGAAGGTCAGGGTCCGGAGCATTCGTCAGCGAGGCTCGAACGCTTCCTACAGATGTGTGCCGAAGACAATATGCAGATCGCGAACTGCACCACACCGGCAAACTATTTCCACATCCTGCGCCGCCAATTGAAGCGGGATATCCGCAAGCCGCTCATTATCATGACGCCCAAATCGCTTCTCCGGCACAAGCGGGCGACGTCGCGGCTTGATGAGCTGGTGGAAGGCACGAGTTTCCACCGCATTCTGTGGGATGACGCGCAACTCAATCCGAAAGGGGCGACAACGCTTCAGCCTGACGAGAAGATCCGCCGTGTGGTGATGTGTTCCGGCAAGGTCTACTACGATCTTCTGGAGGAGCGCGAGAAGCGCGGCATCTCCGACATCTACCTCCTGCGAATCGAGCAGCTCTACCCCTGGCCCCACAAGGCGCTGATCCAGGAGCTTCAGCGCTTCAAGGACGCCGAGTTCGTGTGGTGCCAGGAAGAACCCTACAACATGGGGGCGTGGTCGTCGGTTCAGCATAATATCGAACGGGTGCTGAAGGTGATCGGTGCCGCCCATGGCCGTCCGCGCTATGCCGGGCGGCCGCCGTCGGCGGCCACGGCAACCGGACTGATGAGCCGGCACCTCAAGGAGCTGGCGGCCTTCCTTGAAGACGCGTTGGGCGACAGCAAAGCATAAGAGGCATTCAAGATGGCGAAGGAAATCCGCGTTCCGGCTCTGGGCGAATCGGTGACCGAGGCGACGATCGCAAAATGGTTCAAGCAGGCCGGTGAACCGGTGAAGGCCGACGAGCCGCTGGTCGAGCTGGAAACCGACAAGGTGACGGTAGAAGTGCCGGCGCCGGCCTCCGGCAAGCTTGCCTCAATCGATGCAGCGGCAGGTTCCACGGTGAATGTCGGCGCCCTGCTGGGATCAATCGAGGAGGGTGCTGCTGGAACAGCTCCAGCCAAGGCCGCGGACGCTCCTGCCAAGAGCGTTGAAGCCCTGGCGAAGAAAGTTGAAGCTCCCGGCGCCAAGGCCGAACAGCCACTTTCGCCGGCGGTACGCAAGCTGGTAGAGGAAAATAAGATCGACGCCGGAGCCGTCGCCGGGACTGGCAAGGATGGCCGCGTCACCAAGGGCGATGTCATTGCTCATCTGGAAAGGCCGGCTGCGGCTGCGGCACCGGTAGAGGTCAAGCCGCTTGTCATTCCGGCCACGCCGCCGGTTGCGGCGCGTGCTCCCGCCCGTCCGGCCGATGCGACCCGGGAGGAGCGGGTGCGCATGAGCCGTCTGCGCCAGACCATTGCCCGCCGCCTGAAGGATGCCCAGAACACCGCTGCGATGCTGACGACCTTCAATGAGGTCGACATGTCCGCCACCATGGCGCTGCGCAATCAGTACAAGGAGGTTTTTGAGAAGAAGCATGGCGTGAAGCTCGGCTTCATGAGCTTCTTCGTGAAGGCCTGCATCCAGGCGCTGAAGGAAATCCCGGCAGTCAACGCCGAAATCGACGGCGACGACATTGTCTACAAGAACTTCTATCACATCGGCGTGGCCGTCGGCACCGAGAAGGGGCTGGTGGTGCCGGTCCTGCGGGATGCCGATCATCTGTCCTTCGCGGGGATCGAGAAGACCATTGCCGACTTTGGCAAGCGGGCCCGCGACGGCCAGCTGCAGATCGCCGAGATGCAGGGCGGCACCTTCACCATCTCCACTGGCGGCGT
>JAGRLX010000073.1 GCA_020441605.1 Alphaproteobacteria bacterium | reverse complement strand
TGCGCGAAACGCCCGGGCTGATGAGGTAGGCGCGCGTGGCAGCGGCGCGGCGGGCGCCGAGCGCGATGTTGTACGCGCGCGTGCCGCGCTCGTCGGCATGACCTTCGATCTGGATGACGACCGATGGGTATTGTGCAAGCCAGGCAGCTTGCCGGCGCAGCGTCTCCTGGGCCTCGGCCGTCAGGGTGGACTGGTCGTTCTCGAAATAGACCCGATCGCCGACATTGGTAGCGAAGTCCTGCTCCGAACCCGGCACGGCCTGGCCAAAGCCGGCGCCATTGGCCGCCTCCAGGTCGGGCGTATTCTTCTTTGAGCAGGCCGCCAGCGCCAGAACGCAGCACAGGGCCGCGGCTATTTTGAAACTCACTCGTGTCGTCGTCATAATCCCTTTTTCTTTCTGAGGAGACAGCACGGCGCATCCCCGCACCTGCCGCCATTGGGGCCCCCCGGCCCGCATTTCGTGTGCCGCCTAGTTGAGCTTGGGCGACCAGGCAGGGTCCGACGCCAAGCCTGGCGTCGGCACCTTTTGTTCGTTGTACCCGGTGATATCCACCGAATAGAGCTGCGGCCCGCCATTTTCTCCCGGCGTGTCGCGGAAGAACATCAGCACCCGGCTGTTGGGCGCCCAGGTCGGGCCTTCGTTGTGGAATCCCTCGGTCAGGATGCGCTCACCCGAGCCATCTGGCCGCATCACGCCGATCGAGAACTTGCCGCCACCCTGCTTGGTGAAGGCGATGTAGCGCCCATCCGGCGACCAGACCGGCGTCGAATAGCGGCCGTTACCGAAGCTGATGCGGTTCTGTCCGCTGCCATCGGCATTCATCACATAGATCTGCTGGGTGCCGCCACGGTCCGATTCGAATACAACTTGCCCACCGGTTGGCGAATAACTCGGCGCGGTGTTGATGGCGGGCACATCCGTCAACTGGCGCAGGCCGCGCGAGCGCAGGTCCAGTTCGTAAATGTTGGAATTGCCGCCGTCCTGCAAGCTCATGATCACCCGTTGGCCGTCGGGTGAGAAGCGCGGCGAAAAACTCATGTTGGCGAAATCGCCCACGATCTCGCGCTGACGGGTGTCGATGTTCATAAGATAGACCCGCGGCGTCGAGCTGCCGAAGGACATATAGGTGATTTCGTTGGTGGACGGCGAGAAGCGCGGCGTAAGCACCAACTCCTTGCCATCGGTCAGTGCACGGACGTTATAGCCGTCCTGATCCATGATGGCGAGGCGCTTGATGCGCTTGTTCTTGGGGCCATCCTCCTGAACGAACACCACGCGGGTGTCGAAATAGCCGTCGATGCCAGTCATCGCCTTGTAGATGATGTCCGACATGAGATGACCGATGCGGCGGATGTTCTTCGGGGTCGTGGTGAACTGCTGGGCCGCGAGTTGCTGCTGGGTATTGACGTCCCATAGCCGGAATTCGGCCCGCAGCCGCCCACCTTCCAGATAGACCTGCCCGGTGACCAGCGCCTTTGCCTGGATCTGCCGCCAGTCCGAAAACCGCGGCGGCTTGTTGAAATCCGCGATCTGCTCGATAAAGGATGCCGGATCCAACGGGGCGAAGTACCCCGAACGGCCGAGATTGTTGGTAATCACTTCAGACAGGGTACCGCCCGCCTCCTCGGCGCCGCCACCCACCAGGAAGGGCGTAACGGCGATCGGCAACGGATCGATGCGGCCACCGGTCAGGTCGATCTCGGTCTGCGCATCGGCCGCGCGAAGTCCGCCAAGGATGAGCAGAAAGGTGAATGCCAGGGCAAGAAGCCAGCGCGCATGAAGGGTTTGAAGCCGTATCGGGTGCATGTTCTGTTGTTTTCCGGTCAGCTGTCGAACATCATGTTCGGGTTGAAGTTGATGATGAGGTCCTTCCACAAGTCATATTGGTCCTGCGGCAGGAAGCCATAGGTCTGGCACTCTAGGATGGCCGCTACCGCCGAACGCGCCGTGGCCTGGAACAGGGGATCGCTGGTGCCGTTCATAATCTGCGGCACGCCGATCACCGACCCGTCGAGATCAAGCCCGAAGCGAACCTTTACGATGACATTGGCTTCGCGCGCGCCGGCCGGCACCGACCAGCATTTCCGGATCGATTGAACCAGCGCCTCGATGATCGTGGCCGACAGCTGATTGTCCGTGCCCTGAAGATTTGCCTCACCCTTGGCCGGGCTCCCGGCCTTGTCCGACGCCTCGGCGGTCGTGGTGGTCTC
This sequence comes from Alphaproteobacteria bacterium, assembly GCA_020441605.1. Next base: position 5,401 of record JAGRLX010000073.1, on the reverse strand, counting down.
GCCGTCAATCTTGTTGAGAAAGGCCTCGAGCTCGTTGACGTCCAGCTTCTGCGGTTTCTTCTTTTCTGGCTTGGCCTTGGGCTTTTCCTTGGGCTTCACCTCGGCCTTCTTGGTCTCCTGTTTCTTCGGCTCTTCCTTCTTGGGAGGCGTCGGATCGTCATTGACCGTTTCCTTGATCAGGTCCTTGAGCGGGTCGGGGGCAAGCGACTTGGGTTCCTCCTTCTTGGGAGGCTCCGTCTTGACTTCCTCCTTCTTCGGGGGGTCCTTCTTGGGCTCGGGCGGCGGCTCCGCCTTCGGTTCCTTTGCGGCCTTCTTCACTTCCTCCGCGACCTTGGCAGTCGGATCGGCCTTCTTCACGGCCTCGGTCTTCTTGGGGGCCGGCGGCTCGGTCTTGGGATTGGCATCGGTCGCCATGGCCATCCGCTTGGAGACCTCGCCAATGTTGGATATGTCGACGAGGACGGCTTCTTGAGGCTTGATCTTGTAGGGATTGGGGTCCGGCAGCACCACCAGCGCCGCAACGAGAATAGCGGCATGCAGGAACAGCGATGTCGCCAGACTGACCTTCATGTCAGTTGGACTCCGCCTTGGTGGTCTTGTCCGGCGTCGACGTCACCAGGCCGATCTTGCGATAGCCGGCGCTGTTCAGCAGGCCCATCACCTCCATCACCCGGCCATAGGGAACCGCCGTATCCGCCCGCACGAAGAGTTGTTCCTCGTAGCCGTTCTTGGCGATGGCCACGAGCTTCGGCGTCAACTCCGCCAGCCCGATGGGAGTTTCCTGGAGATAGACCGTTCCATCCAGCTGCACCGTGATGGTGATCGGCTCTGTGGACGAATCCATTTGCTTGGCTTCGGTCTTGGGAAGCTCGATGGGCACGCCCACCGTCATCAGCGGCGCAGCCACCATGAACACGATCAGAAGCACCAGCATGACGTCGACCAGCGGCGTCACGTTGATGTCGCTCATCACACCGCGCGACGAGCGGCGCCGTGCGTTCCTGCGCTGATAGCCGCCCCTCGCTCCGCCTGCCGCAGCACCCATGTCTAAACCCGTTCATCCAGCTGCCGGGAAATGATCGCCGAAAATTCGTCAGCGAAGTTTTCCAGCCGGGCCCCAATCCGGCCCGTGTCGGCGATGTACATATTGTAGAAGATTGTCGCAGGTATGGCGGCCAGAAGGCCGATGGCGGTGGCAAACAGGGCTTCCGCGATGCCGGGCGCCACAACCGCCAGGTTGGTATTCTGCGAATTGGCGATGGCCTGAAATGACACCATGATGCCCCAGACGGTGCCGAACAGGCCGATGAAGGGCGCCGCCGACCCGGTGGTCGCAAGGAACAGCAGCCGGGCCTCGATGTCGTGCATCTCCTTCTGGATCTGTACATCCATCACCTTTTCGATACGCTTCTGCACCCCATGGAAGCCTGCCCGCATGGCCGCCTCCTGGCTCCGCTTCCATTCGCGCATGGCGGCCATGAAGATAGCGGCCAGGCCGATGTTCTTGCGGGTCCCCAGCGCGAGATAAAGATCCTCAAGCGACTGTCCGGACCAGAAACTCTGTTCGAAACGGTCGTTCGCGGAATGCATGCGGCGCACGGCGAAGAGCTTTTCGATGATGATCGCCCAGCACCAGACCGATGCCAGTGCCAAGCCAAGCATGACCAGAAACACCGGCCAACTGGCCTGCATGACGAGATGCCACAGCGAGATCTGTCCCGCCGTCTGGCCCACTGTTTCCACCGCAACCGGATCCATTCTGTCCTTCCCGAAGCCCGGAACCCGCCCGAAGCCCCCGCGCCCTTGCCGCACCCACCAATTTCGGGAGCGTGCCCTGAAACATGTGAAATCTGTCGAAACTGCGGCGATTCGCGGCCTATGGACGGAATCCACATGGAGAGCCGCCGCTGCCGGCGCGCCCCCGGCCCACATGAATCGATCATGGTTAAGGGATGGTTACAAATTTGATTCCGCCAGGGACTTGAGGCGCGCGAGCATGTCCGCCGGCAGTCTCCGCGGCCGTCCCCGGCCATCGATCAGCGCCACTGTGACGGCAGCCGAGAAAAGCACCTCGCCACTGCGCAGCACCTGCTGCTGAAGTGTGAGGCGGGCCCCCATCACCGCTGAACAGGAGGTTTCCACGACCAGAAGGTCGTCAAGCCGGCCGGGGCGCAAGAATTCGCATTCCATGCGCCGGACCACGAAGCCCAGATCCTCCAGCGCGCTCTGCCGGATGCCCAGCATCCGCAACAGGTCGGTGCGGCCGCGTTCGCAATAGCGGAGATAATTGGCATGGTAGACGACACCGCCCACATCGGTGTCCTCATAGTAGACACGCACCGGCAGGAAATGCCGGCCGCCACTCAGCCGACCAGCCAGATCGGGCCAGGCCTCAGTCATCTTCACTCCCTAACGGCAATATGCCCTGGGTGAACTCCGCCCGGTTGGGAACGGCCAGTCCCAGGTGACGGAAGGCGTGCGGCGTCAGGAGCCGTCCGCGCGGTGTCCGGTTGAGGAAGCCTAACTGAAGGAGATAGGGCTCGACGATATCCTCGATCGCATCCCGCGCTTCCGACAATGATGCTGCAATGGTATCTATCCCCACCGGCCCGCCGCCGAAATTACCTGCAATGCTTGACAGATAGCGGTGATCCAAGCCGTCAAGTCCGCGGCTGTCGACGTCGAGGGCAGACAGCGCCCTGTCGGCAATGCCGGCATCGATCACGGCGACATTGGCCACGGCAGCGAAGTCACGCACCCGGCGGAGCAGGCGTCCGGCGATCCGCGGGGTTCCCCGCGACCGCCGCGCAATCTCGCGGGCGCCGTCCTCCGAAATCGCCACCTGCATGACCCGGGCGCCGCGCCTCACGATCTCCCGCAACTCGTCCTCGGAATAAAAATCCAGCCGGACGGGTATTCCAAAGCGGTCGCGCAGCGGTGTGGTCAGAAGCCCGGTGCGCGTCGTCGCACCAACCAAGGTGAATTTCGCCAAATCGATCCGGACCGAGCGGGCAGCCGGGCCCTCGCCGATGATCAGGTCGAGCTGGAAATCCTCCATGGCCGGATAGAGGATCTCTTCCACCGCTGGATTGAGCCGGTGGATCTCATCGATGAACAGAACGTCCCGCTCCTCGAGATTGGTCAGGAGGGCCGCAAGATCGCCCGCCTTGGCGATGACCGGACCCGAGGTCGCCTTGAAATTCACCCCGAGTTCGCGCGACATGATCTGGGCGAGCGTCGTCTTGCCCAGTCCGGGCGGCCCGGCGAACAGCACATGATCCAACGCTTCTCCCCGCTGCTTCGCCGCAGCGATGAACACCTTGAGATTCTGCTTGGCCTTGGATTGGCCGACGAATTCCTCAAGACGTTGCGGCCGCAGGTGCGTGTCGATCGCGTCCTCCGCCATCTTGTCGCGGCCGGTCAGGCGGCTGGTCATGTCAACGCCAATTCCTTTAGGGCAAGCCGGATCAGCCTTTCGGCAGGTTGATCCTCGCCGCCCTTCTTCAGCGCCGCCGAGACGGCCGCACCCGCCTGGGCCTGGCCATAGCCGAGATTGACCAGGGCCGAGATCGCATCAGTCACCGCGGTGGTGGCCACATCTCCGATTTCGGCCTGCAATTTCGACAAGGTCGCATCGGCGGGCGCAAAGGCAGGCGCCTTGTCCTTGAGTTCGAGAACGATTCGTTCGGCCAGCTTCTTGCCGACGCCGTTGGCCCGGCCGATCATGGCCTTGTCCTGCAGCGCGATGGCGTTGCCGATTTCATGAGCCGACAGTGTCGACAGGATGGCCAGCGCCACCTTGGTGCCGACTCCCTGCACCGACTGCAGAAGACGGAACCACTCGCGCTCCAGTGTCGAGGCGAATCCGACCAGGCGGATCATGTCCTGGCTCACCAGCATCTCGGTGTGAACCTCGGCGAATTCCCCTTGTGGCGGCAACGCCGCCATCGTCTTGGACGAGCAGAAGACGTGATAGCCGACCCCGTTCACATCCACGATCACCCAATCGGGTCCATAAGCATCCATCCGGCCTTTGAGCTTTGCGATCATTCCCGCTGCCTCTTTGCTCACTGCTAGAGAGTGCCACAGAACAAGTCAAGAACGAGCCAGCATCGCCGCGAGATTGCGCTGCCCGCGATGATGGGCATGACAGATGGCAATCGCCAGGGCGTCGACCGAATCGGCGGAGGTCATCCGCGCCCTGGGGAGCAGCAGCTTCACCATGTGCTTGACCTGCTCCTTCTCGGCGTGTCCTGCTCCGACGACCGATTTCTTGATCGTGTTGGGAGCATATTCGGCAACCGGGATCGACAGCATCGCCGGTGCCAGCATGGCCACGCCACGCGCCTGCCCGAGCTTCAGCGTGCCGCGGGCATCTGTATTGACGAATGTCTCCTCGATTGCCGCTTCATCCGGTTCATGGGCACGGATCACCTCGACCAGTTGACCATGGATCTGGAGCAGCCTTTCCGCGAGAGGCAGCGTGGCGTCCGAATGCACCGAACCGTCGGCGACATAGATGAGGCGCTGACCCTCGACCGCGATCACGCCCCAGCCGGTATTCCGCAATCCCGGGTCAATGCCGATGATTCGTATCATCAAGCCAGTGTAGAGCAACCGCCGTCCAATTGAAGTCCATAGACCGGCGGCAGGCCGCCGGCGCAGCGAGCGATCAGACGCTGCCCAACTTTTCCATTACGTCGTCCGGGATGTCGGCATTGGAAAACACCACTTGCACGTCGTCGTCCTCGTCCAGGGCGTCGACCAGCTTCATCAGGCTTTCGGCCTTTTCCTGATCGACCGGCGACATGGTCTGTGGCTTCCAGATGACTTTGACCGTCGCGGCATCGCCGAATTTTTCCGATAGGGCCGACGACACGTCACCGATCGACTCGAAGGCGCAGATGATGGTGTGTCCGCTCTCGTCCGAAACCACGTCATCGGCACCGGCCTCGATGGCGGCTTCCAGCATCGAATCAGCCGTTGCCTTGCCAGCAGGGTAGAGGATCTCGCCGACCCGGCTGAACATGAAGGCAACCGAGCCGCTTTCCCCCAGGTTGCCGCCATACTTGGTGAATAGCGCCCGGACGTTCGAAGCCGTGCGATTGCGGTTGTCGGTCAGCGCCTCGACGATCACAGCGACACCGCCCGGTCCATAGCCCTCATAGCGCACCGAGTCGTAGTTTTCCGCATCGCCACCCGCCGCCTTCTTTATGGCCCGCTCGATGTTGTCCTTGGGCAGGTTCTCGGCGCGGGCATTCTGGATGGCGAGGCGAAGACGGGCATTGGCCGAAGGATCAGGCAGTCCGGCCTTCGCCGCGACGGTGATTTCGCGGGCCAGCTTGGAGAAGATCTTAGACCGCACTTTGTCCTGCTTGCCCTTGCGGTGCATGATGTTCTT
>JAGRLX010000072.1 GCA_020441605.1 Alphaproteobacteria bacterium | reverse complement strand
TCGAGGATCGACAGCACGATCTCGTCGCCCTCGCCGATCACCTCGCCGCCGAAGCTTTGGGCAACGAGGTTGATAGCCTCCGTGGCGTTGCGTGTGAAGACGATCTGGTCCTTGGTGGGCGCATTGATGAAGCGGCGCACACTTTCACGGGCATCCTCGAAGGCCTGGGTTGCGGCATTGGACAGAAAGTGAAGTCCGCGATGCACATTGGCGTATTCTTCCGCGTAGCTCTTAATGATCGCCTCGAGCACCGGCCTGGGCTTCTGCGCCGAGGCGGCGTTGTCGAGATAGACCAGTGGCTTCCCGTACACCTCCCGCCCGAGGATGGGAAAATCGCGGCGGATGGCTGCAACATCGAAGGCCATGGTCACAGGGCTCCCTTGTGATCGATGAGCCAGCGTGCCGCATAGTCGGTAAGCGCCTCGCGCAACCCATCATGGGCCACGGCCTCGAAGGCTTCGCCCACGAAGGCGGCGATCAGCATGGACTTGGCCTCGGCTTCGGGAATGCCCCGCGAGCGCAGATAGAAGAGATGGTCATGATTGAGGTCGCCACTGGTGGCGCCATGACCGCAGACCACATCGTCCGCGAAGATTTCCAGTTCGGGCTTGGCGTCGAATTCAGCGGTTTCCGAGAGCAGCAGTGCATGGCTCGACTGCTTGCCATCGGTCTTCTGGGCGTCCTTCCGAACGATCACCTTGCCCTGGAAGATACCGCGGGACTGGTCGTCCATCACACATTTGAACAGCTCACGGCTGGTACAGCGCGGCACACGATGGTCGATTTCCAGGCGGGTGTCGGCGTGTTGTCGGCCACTCAGCAGATAGGCGCCGGCTACGCGGGCATCGGCGTGCTCGCCGGCAAAGACATAGGTTCCATTCTGCCGGTTGACACGTGCGCCAGAGGTCAGCGTGAAGTCACGCAGCTGGGCGCCAGTGGCAAGCGTCGCATGGGTGTGCGACAGATGCAGAGCGGTGGCCGACTCGTGTTCGATCTTCACCCGGTCGAGCCTGGCGCCCTCGCCGAGTCTGATCTCGGTCGCGACACTGGCGAGATAGGGACCCTCTCCGATGTGGGTCTCGATCACCGTTGCGGCGCTGGAAGGCGCCACCTCGATCACATTGCGGAGGGCTTCAGTGCGCGGCGCGCCATTGGTGGACACGAAGACCAGTTCGACGGGCGTGTCGGTGGAACCGGTCAGCGAAAGCCGCGCGCCGTCACTTGCAAAGGCGTCGTTCAAAGACCACAGCGGCTCGTGGGCCACGGTCAAGGAATCGACTGTGCCATTGGTGAGTGTCGACCGGGCAGGATCGAGCCGGCCGTTGACGAAGACCATGCGGGCGGCGGCAATGTCGGCGAAGGGCGATGCCTTCAACAGATGGTCGATGTCAGCCTCTGCCGCCTTCACCTGCTGGTGTGGTGGATAGGGCTGATCGATCAACTGGCGCAGGTCGGTCCAGCGCCAGTCCTCCATCCGCCGGTGCGGAAGGGAGAGGCCAAAGGCCTGCTCGGCCGGTGTCCTGGCGAGGGCGGCCGTCATGCTGCATCCTTGGTGAATTCGGCGTAGCCCTTGGCTTCGAGTTCGAGGGCCAGCGACTTGTCGCCCGATTTCACGATCCGCCCCCGCGACAACACATGCACGACGTCCGGCACGATATAGTCGAGCAACCGCTGATAGTGGGTGATGACGATCATGGCCCGGTCGGGCGAGCGCAGGGCGTTGACACCATCGGCCACCAGCTTCAGCGCGTCGATATCGAGTCCGGAATCCGTTTCATCGAGGATGCAGAGCGATGGCTCCAGCACCGCCATTTGAAGGATTTCGGCGCGCTTCTTCTCGCCACCCGAGAAGCCAACGTTTACCGGACGCTTCAACATGTCCTGCGAGACATTGAGCTTGGCGGCGCGATCTTTCACCAGCCGCATGAAGTCGGGCGTCGACAGCTCCTTCTCGCCGCGCGCCTTGCGCTGGGCATTGAGCGCCACCTTGAGGAACTGCATGGTAGCGACACCGGGGATCTCGATCGGGTACTGGAAGGCCAGGAACACGCCCCTGGCGGCGCGCTGGTCGGGCTCCATGGCCAACAAGTCCTCGCCTTTGAAGGTCACCGAGCCATCGGTTACCTCATAGCCTTCGCGCCCCGAGAGCACATAGGAGAGCGTCGACTTGCCGGAGCCGTTCGGTCCCATGATGGCATGGACTTCTCCAGGCCTCACGGAGAGCGTCAGCCCACGGATGATCTCGCGATCCTCATCTTCGAGCCTGACGTGGAGATTGTTGATTTCAAGCATGGTCAACCTACTGATCCTTCCAGCGAGATGCCGATGAGCTTCTGCGTCTCGGCCATAAATTCCATTGGCAATTGTTGCAGCACGTCGCGGACGAAGCCGTTGACGATCAGCGCCACCGCCTCTTCCTGCGACAGCCCGCGCGACATGCAGTAGAACATCTGGTCGTCGGAGATCTTCGACGTCGTCGCCTCGTGCTCGAACTGGGCGGTCGAGGTTTTCGCCTCGATATAGGGCACCGTATGGGCGCCGCACTGGTCGCCGATTAGGAGCGAGTCGCACTGGGTGAAATTGCGCGCGTTCGTCGCTTTGCGATGAGCTGAGACCAGGCCGCGATAGGTATTGTCGCTTCGGCCCGCGGCAATACCTTTGGAAATGATCCGGCTCGATGTGTTCTTACCGAGATGGATCATCTTGGTGCCG
>JAGRLX010000071.1 GCA_020441605.1 Alphaproteobacteria bacterium | reverse complement strand
ATCCTCGGCATGGGCGACGTCGTCAGCCTGGTCGAGAAGGCGGCCCTTGAGATCGACCAGGACAAGGCCAAGAAGATCGCCGAGCGCATGAAGAAGGGCGCCTTCGATCTGGAAGATCTGGCCGACCAGTTGAAGCAGTTGCAGAAGCTTGGCGGCATGGGCGGCGTCATGAACCTGCTGCCCGGCATGGGCAAGGTGAAGAAGCAGCTCGACGGCATGGACCTGGACAACAAGGTGCTGAAGCGCCAGATGGCCATCATATCGTCGATGACGCCCTATGAGCGGCGCCATCCAAAGGTGATGGACGCCAAGCGCAAGAAACGCGTGGCGGCAGGCTCGGGTACCAAGGTTGAGGAAATCAACCGCCTGCTCAAGATGCACATTCAGATGGCTGCCATGATGAAGCAGATGGGCCAGGGCAAGGGCATGTTCGGCAAGATGTTCGGCGGCGGTAAAGGCGGACCCGATGCCGCAGAGCTGGAGAAGATGCAGGCCGAACTCGCCACCATGAATCCGGACGCGCTGCCCGAAGATCTCAAGGACATGATAAAGGGCGGCGCGGCGCCGGCGATGCCCGACATGTCCAAGCTCCCCGGCCTTGGCGGCATGCCGGGGCTTGGTGGCAAGCTTCCCGGCCTCGGCGGATTGCCGGGCCTCGGCGGCGGTGGTTTCAAGGGATTGCCGGGTCTCGGCAAGAAGAAGTGATTTAATCAGAACACGGACAAAGGAGAAACAACATGGCCGTTAAGATGCGCCTTGCGCGCGCAGGCACCAAGAAGCGCCCCTACTATCACATCGTCATCGCCGACGCGGGCGCCCCCCGTGACGGCAAGTTCATCGATGTCGTCGGCGCCTTCAATCCGATGTTGCCGAAGGATTCGGCCGAGCGCGTGAAGCTCGATACGGAAAAGGCCGCCCAATGGCTCAAGAAGGGCGCCCAGGCCACCGATCGCGTGCTGCGCTTCCTCGACAAGGCGGGGCTTGCCAGGCGCGAGGCCCGCAACAACCCGCAGAAGGCTCTGCCAGGCAAGAAGCGCCAGGAGCGCGAGAAGGCCGCCGCTGACGCCGCCGCCAAGGCTGCTGAAGCCGCCCAGAGCTAAACCGTCATGGCGCCGCGCGATCGCGTGTCGGTCGGCGTCATCACGGGCGCCCATGGCATCAAGGGCGAGGTGAAGTTGAAGAGTTTCACCGCCGATCCCGAGGCCATCGCCACCTATGGTCCGCTGCATACCGCCGCAGGCGGCAGGATCGAGATCCTCAGGCTGCGCGCCCAGAAGGACGGCTTCATCGCCGCGCTGAAGGGTGTGGGCGACAGGAATGCCGCCGAGGCGCTCAAGAGCAGCGAACTCTTCGTGGCTCGGGACGCCCTGCCGGATCTTGGAGAGGGCGAAGTCTATCTCGCCGACCTGGTCGGTCTGCCGGTGCTCATGAAGGATGGAACACGCCTCGGCGAGGTCATCGGCATCGAGAACTATGGCGCTGGCGACCTCATTGACGTGAAGGTCGAAGGCCGCCGGACCAGCCTGCTTATCCCCTTTGCCGATGGCTATTTGCTCGCGGTGGAGGGCGATGCGATGGTGGTGGATCTGCCGGAGGGCTATCTGGATGAGGATGGGAAGGCATGACCTTCGCCGCCACCATCCTGACGCTCTTTCCCGAGATGTTCCCCGGTCCGCTGGGCCTGTCCCTGGCAGGCCGGGCGCTGGAAAGGGGACTGTGGTCGATTGACGTCAGCAACATCCGCGATGCCGCGACCGACCGGCACCGCACAGTCGACGACCACCCCGCCGGTGGTGGTGCGGGCATGGTGTTGAAGCCGGACGTGCTGGCGGCGGCCATCGATGCTGCACCCCACATGGGGCCGCGGCTGCTGATGAGCCCCCGGGGCGAGCCTTTGACCCAGGCGCTGGTGCGTGAACTGGCAGCTGGTCCGGGCCTCCTGGTCGTCTGCGGCCGGTTCGAAGGCGTCGACGAGCGGGTGATCGAGCGGCGGCAGCTGCGCGAGGTCTCGATCGGCGACTATGTGCTGTCCGGCGGTGAACCGGCGGCCATTGTGCTGCTCGATGCCATCGTCAGGCTGTTGCCTGGCGTCATGGGCAAGGCCGAGAGCGGTGCCGAAGAGAGTTTTGAGGACGGTCTTCTGGAGCATCCTCACTACACCAAGCCCAATACCTGGGAAGGTGTTGAAATTCCTGAGATCCTTCTCTCGGGCGACCACCGAGCCATTGCCCGGTGGAAACGCCGGATGCGCGAGGAGTTGACCAGGGCCAGACGCCCCGACCTGTGGATAGCCCGCGAGTCGGGAAAGATTTGATTTTTAACCGGGCAGAGGGTATAGGCCCGCAACCCTTGAAGGAAGACAGTTATGGATATCATCGCTCAGCTCGAGAAAGAGCAGGTCGCAGTTGTGGCCGCCCAGCGCGCCGTTCCCGATTTCGCCCCCGGCGACACGGTCATCGTCAATGTGAAGGTCAAGGAAGGCGACCGCAGCCGCGTTCAGGCCTATGAAGGCGTGTGCATCGCCAGGTCAGGCGGCGGTCTCAACGAGAACTTCACCGTTCGCAAGATGTCCTACGGCGAAGGCGTGGAGCGTGTCTTCCCGATCTATTCGCCGATGATCGACTCGATCAAGGTGGTGCGCCGCGGCAAGGTCCGCCGCGCCAAGCTCTATTATCTCCGTGGCCGCACCGGCAAGTCGGCCCGCATCGCCGAAAAGCAGCGCACGGCTTCGGCTGGTAAGGACGCCGAGGCATAAGCCTCCGCCATCTGAAGACATGCGAAGGGCCGGTGCAAAACCGGCCCTTTTGTTTTGGGAGGACGACCATGGACGAATACCTGCGCCAGAACCGTCGCAACTGGGACGACCGCGCGGCCATTCACGTGAAGGACGAGGCCGGCGGCTATCAAGTCCGGGCCTTCCTCGCCGGCGGCGACAATCTCCACCCCATCGAGGACCGGGAGATCGGGGACGTGAAGGGCCTACGTATCGCTCATCTGCAATGCCACTTCGGCATCGACACACTCTGCCTCGCGCGGCGTGGTGCGTCCTGCGTCGGGCTGGATTTCTCGCCGGTGGCCCTCGCCGCCGCCCGCGATTTCCAGCGGCGCACCGGTCTTGATGCCAGATTCGTCGAAGGCAATGTCTATGATGCGCGGCGCCTGATCGACGGCGAATTCGACATGGTCTATGTCACCTGGGGCGCCATCAACTGGTTGCCTGACATCTCCGGCTGGGCCAGGGTCGTGGCGTCGCTGCTTAAGCCTGGGGGCAGGCTCTATCTTCTGGAGGGCCACCCCTCGCTCATGACGCTGGATGAAAAATCGCCGGACCTGCCGCCGGCTTACGATTGGCGCACGCCGGTCGACCGGCCACTCACCATGGCTGAGGAACTGACCTATACCGGCGATACAACGACGATCGCAAATCCCGTCACCCATGAATGGGTCCATCCCCTCAGTGACGTGATCAATGCGGTGATTTCCTCTGGGCTGCGGCTCGACTGGCTGAACGAACATGAGGAGCTTGCCTGGCAATTCGCCCCGATCATGGTACCGGTGGAGGGCAAGCGGCGCATGTGGGTGCTGCCCGCGGGTTTCCCGCGCCTGCCACTGGCCTACTCGCTGCAGGCCACCAGGTCGTCCTGAACCAGCGTGTGCATCAGCCGCCGTAACGGTAGTGTCCGGTCAGCCGGAATGTGAAGAGTACATCCTCTTTCCGCGCGCCAGCGCCGATGTTGTGAATGAGCATCGGACGGCGGCCATCCGCGGCCATCGTCGCGCTCACTATTCCGATATGCGGCAGGTTGCCCGGCAGCATCATGGTCACGAGATCCCCCGCTCGGTAGTCGGAGCCCCGGTCGGACATCGGAAGCGCGGCGCCCTTGCGTCGGAAATAGGTCTGCAGGTTGGGCACGCGACGGTGGTCGATGTTGTGGTCGGGCCGCGCCAGGCCCCACATGGCAGGATAGGCCGCGAAATTGGCGGCCATGTCCTGATGCACCCGTTTCTGCAGATCGATGCCAAGCCCCGCACGGTATGCCCTGATCACGACGTCGGTACAAACGCCGCGTTCGGCCGGCACGTCGCCGCCGGGGTAGGCGAGCCTCACATAGGCAGGGTCGTAGACTACCGTACGTCCGATCTGCTCCTCGGCGGCGGAAACCAGACGCTCCTGCCAGGTCTGGGCGCGCGCCGGCAGGGCCAGTGCCCATCCGGCGGCGGCAAGAACAAGTCGACGCGAAACCATGGGTCCACCCCGCCATGCCAATATGGCAGGATTACGATGTCCGCATTGGGGTTTGACTTGCATGCCCCAGCCGCTAAATACGGCGCAAATTCATCTTTCGAGGCAGTACACGATGGCCAAGCCGCGCACGCTTTATGACAAGATCTGGGACGATCATCTGGTTCACGAGGCTGAGGACGGCACCTGCCTGCTCTACATCGACCGGCACCTCATCCACGAAGTGACGAGCCCCCAGGCCTTCGAGGGCCTGCGCATGACCGGCCGCAAGGTCCGCCACCCGGAAAAGACCTTGGCTGTGGTTGACCACAACGTACCGACCACCGACCGTTCACATGGCATCGCCGAGCCGGAAAGCCGCATCCAGGTCGAGACGCTCGCCAACAATGCCAGGGAATTCGGCATCCGCTACTTCAACGAACTCGACAAGCGCCAGGGCATCGTCCACGTGGTTGGTCCCGAGCAGGGCTTCACGCTTCCCGGCACCACCATCGTCTGCGGCGACAGCCATAC
>JAGRLX010000423.1 GCA_020441605.1 Alphaproteobacteria bacterium | reverse complement strand
GGTGCGCCAGTGGCAGCAGCTGCTTCATGGCAACCGGCTGTCGGAGAGCTACACCGAGGCGCTGCCCGATTTCGTCAAGCTGGCGGAAGCCTATGGCTGCGTCGGCATGCGGGCGAGCAAGCCCGGCGAACTCGATGATGCGATCAAGGAGATGATCAAGACGCCGCATCCGGTTATCTTTGATTGCCGGGTGGTCAATCTCGCCAATTGCTTCCCGATGATCCCGTCAGGCAAGGCGCATAACGAGATGCTGATGGGCGAGGATGTGCCGGACGAGGAAGTCGGCACGGCCATCGACGCCAAAGGCAAGATGCTGGTCTGAGGCAGGCCCGGTGGCGGAGGCGATGGCACGGGCCGAGGCCGGAGCGGATGCATGTCCTGCATCGCGCCTGGGCGAAGCTTTGCGTGCCACCGCTCCGCAGTTCCGTTTTGCCTTCGACGATGCGCTGGAGCTGTTCGGCGGCTCGCTTCTCATCGCGGCGCGTCCGGCTGACCTGGAGAGCCAGCTTGCCTATCGGGTCGCCAATGGCGACCGGGAAGAGGATTCGACCGACCACTTCATCGGCGAAGGTGACTGGCGGCTTTTGTCGCAACCGGTCGACAATCAGCGGGTCGCGCTGGAAATCCGGCAATTGCTCGCGGCGGATCTCGCATTTCGCGAGACCGAGCGCTATCGGCTCTATCATCACGCCGTCACCCACGGCCGGGTCAATCACTTTCACCACACCGATTTCGACTCGGTCGAAAAGCTGGACAGCTATTTCGAAGATCTTTGCCGGCTGATCGTCATGGCTGGGCGGTTCGGCATTCTGCCCCGACCAGAGGCGCGGCTCTCGGCTGCAATTGACATCTATCCCTCCAGCCGGGTGCGGCCCCTCTGGCAGGAGCTGAGCGAACGCAATATCGGCGTCGCGATCGATGCGTCAGGCGGCTTGGTCCGGGTCGGTCCCGGCAAGCATCGGCTGGCGGTGGCGCGGGCGCTCGGCCTGATCTCGGTTCCGTGCGAGGTGCGGATGATCCATGCGGATCTGTTGCGCGCCTCACTCGCCAAGACAGGCGGTGATGCCGCGGCTGCGGTCCGGCACTGTGTGGCCGAAGCCGCGGCCGCGCGGCAGGCGGCCATAGATGCAGAAGAAGGGGCCGCCGCCCGGCTGAGCGGACAGACGCTGGCTCTTGCGCTGCGCGCCGATCCGAAGACGGGGGGGCGTTTTCTGTTTTCCCGGCAGGAGGTTCCATCCTTTGTCGGCAGCCGGCTGCTGGTCGAAATCGAGGCCAGCGCCGTCGGCCACGGGCTGGATGCTCCGGCCGGATTGTTTCTGGGCAAGGGCGACTGGTCGGGCCTGTTGCGTCCGGTCGTGCGCGGCGAAACTCCTGACGACGACGAGAACGAGGAGCCGTCGGACCCGCTGCCACCCTTTGCGGCGGTTCGCATGTTGCCATATCGCATCGCCCTCGCGGCCGATGGCCGTGTCCTGGCCCTGGCCGGGCAGGAGCGCGGGCTGCCGTGCCGCGGCAGGGTCGTGGCCGAGGTCGCCATGATCCATGCGGCGTTTCTGCGCGCCAATCGCCAGCCCGGAGACGCAACGCTGTGGGACGCGGTCCAGCGTTCCATATTCACCATCGCGGCGCGCCCGCTGTATCCCCGTCCGGCGCCGCTGCCGGACGTCCCGGCACCCCCTTCACCAGCATCAGGAGACCCGACATGAACCAGACCGCAACGGCGCAGCCTGCCTCCGCCTATTTCCTCGAGCCGGGAAAGCCGGTCACCGAGAGCCATACTCTGGCTGTGATCGTCGACAACGAGCCCGGTGTCCTCGCCCGGGTGATCGGCCTGTTCTCGGGTCGCGGCTACAATATTGAATCGCTCACCGTGTCCGAAACCCAGCACGAGAAGCATGTCTCGCGCATCACCATCGTCACCACCGGCACGCCGGCGGTGATCGCGCAGATCAGGCATCAGCTGGAGCGCATGGTGCCGGTCCACTCGGTGGCCGATCTCACGGTGCAGGGCCACGCGCTCACCCGCGAACTCGCTATGGTAAAGGTGGCAGGCACCGGCGAAAGGCGGGTCGAGGCACTGCGCCTTGCCGATGCTTTCCGCGCCCGGGTGATCGATGCTGGCACCGCAAGCTTCATCTTCGAGATCACCGGCAAGCCCGACAAGGTGGACCAGTTCATCTCGCTCATGGTGCCGCTCGGCCTGGTCGAGGTGGCGCGTACCGGCGTCGCCGGCATTTCGCGCGGGCCGGAGGGCATGAAGGTCTGATCTCGCGATCTGCGGCGCCGTACATGGCTTTGACCTCCGTCAACGACAATCTCCGTGCGGACGTGTAGGCATTGCCAATTGGGTGGCGAGGCCGCGCCACAGTGACGATGGGAGAAAGCCGCATGCCGAGAAGACTGTATCTCATTGCTGGCATCCTCGCGGGGCTCGTCGTGATGTCTGCGACCGCTGACGCCAAGACCTGCCGGAGCGAATTCGTGGCCGGCCATGGCCATCCCCGCAGCAATGTCGGTCATGCCCAGGCCAGCGCCATCCGTGCCTGGCGGGCCTGGGCCGAGATCGAATATGGTTCTCGCTACAAGAGTTGGACCCGGGCCGAGGACAAAAGCTACGATTGCCATCCGGCACCTGGCCTGGGCGGCAAGGCCGTCTGCACGGTGCGAGCGCGGCCGTGCCGCCGGTGATGGAAAGCGGTCTGATATAAATTTCCGAAACCGGACGGCTTTGCCGGTCCAGTTTCACGGCTATATGGATGCTCCAGCCTATGGAGTGTCCAGCAGTGCCCTGCAAATTGTCCGTGAACGTCAATGCCATCGCTTATCTTCGGAACCGCCGTGATCTGCCCTGGCCTTCGGTCGAGGGGCTTGGCCGCATCGCCCTTGAGGCGGGTGCAGTCGGGCTGACGGTTCACCCGCGGCCCGACGAGCGCCATATCCGGATGCGTGACGTGCCGGTGCTGCGCGATCTCATCCGGCAGGACTTTTCCGGCCGCGAATACAATATCGAGGGCTATCCGGACGAACGCTTCCTCAAACTGGTCGAGGCCAACCGGCCCGATCAGGTGACCCTTGTTCCCGACGATCCGGGGCAGGGTACCTCGGACCATGGCTGGGATATCGTCATGCACAATGGCCTGCTGAAGGACGTGATTGCCCGGCTCCATGCCGGTGGCATGCGGGTGTCGCTGTTCATCGACCCCGACCCCTACGCGCCGGAGCTGGCGAAGTCGGTTGGGGCCGACCGGGTAGAGATCTACACCGGTCCCTACGGTGGCGCGCTGGAACCTGGCTTCGCGCGGCGCGAGCTGCAGCGGGTGGTGGCAACCGGCCAGGCGGCGGCAAAGGTTGGCATCGGCCTCAATGCCGGCCACGACCTCACTCGCGACAATCTCCCGCCGTTGGTGGCGGCACTCCCCAACCTGGAGGAGGTGTCGATCGGCCATGCGGTGATCGCCGATGCGCTCATGTTCGGCATGGCCGAAACTGTGCGGCTGTACCGTCATGCGATAGGCGACCCGTAGGATCTGTGATACCCTCTCCGTAGAACCAGTCTGCGAGGGTTGCGACATGATCGAGGGTGCCTGCCACTGCGGCAAGGTCCAATGGCGTTTTGATGGCATCCCCGAGGGTGCGACGGCCTGCAATTGCACGGTCTGCCGGCGTTATGGCGTCTTGTGGGCCTATGCCCACGAGGGCGAGGGGATCGATGTTTCGGGACCGACCCAGGTCTATACTTGCGGAAAGCCTTCCCTCGGGTTTCACTTCTGCCCCACATGCGGCTGCGTGGCCTATTGGCGGGCGCTTGCGCCTGGACCGGATGGCCGGCGGCGCATCGCCGTCAACTTGCGGCTGGCCGAGCCGGAGGCGGTGGCAGAGATACCCATCGACCATTTCGACGGGTTGGATACTTTCGACGATCTGCCGCGCGATGGGCGTTGCGTGAAAGATTACTGGTTCTGACGCCCAGGATCGAAATTGAGGCGAAGGCCGGGGCGCGGCCAGGACATCTTGACCAGACGTCCGGTGCTTGACAGGGTGACATAGGCGTCCATCATGTCCGGGCCGCCGAAACAGAGGTTGGTGGTGATCGGATCCGGCAGGGCCACGAACTCGACGAAGCTGCCATCGGCCGCGATCACGTTGATGCCGCCCAGCACCAGCGAGGCCACGCAGACATGGCCGTTCTGCTCGACGGCGAGCGAGTCGAATGAGGTGAAGCCAGCGGGCCCCGTCAGGTGGCGGCCACCATTCTCATGCGGGGGGTGCTTTTGGATGGCACCCGGCGCCACGATGTCGAAACCCCACAGGTGGCCGGTCCGTGTCTCCGCCACATAAACGGTTTTCTCATCGGGTGAGAGTCCGACTCCATTGGGCATGATCATCGGATGGACCAGTTCGCGGATCAGACTCCCATCCGCCTTGGCATAATAAAGCCCACCGAAATCGACGTCGCGCGGGCGGCGCTTGCCGTGGTCGGTGAAATAGAAGCCGCCGTGGGCGTCAAAGACGAGATCGTTGGGGCCGCGCAGGGCATGGCCATCGCAATGGGTATAAAGCGTTTCAACCTTTCCCGTTTCGATGTCGATACGTTCGATCCGCCCGCCGCTATAGTCGTCGGGCTCGCCGGCGGGGAAATATTTCCCGTC